>CAYFYD010000111.1:0-10400 GCA_964347195.1 uncultured Ectothiorhodospiraceae bacterium | reverse complement strand
CTCCCGTCATTCCCGCGCAAGCTTGCCCTCGACCCCGATCGGGGGCGGGAATCCACGGGGTCCCATGAGTCAGGCATGTTCCATCCCGTCGAGAACCCTGACCGCAGTCCCGTCGACCTCGACGACGCACAGAACCCGCGATCCACCGGCATGGGAGGAGTCGAGAACCCTGACCGCAGTCCCGTCGACCGCGACCGTTGCGCAGGAGCGTTGACCCGGTGGCGCCGCCGGCGGTGACGGGAGCGCAGGCGGCGGGCGCCGCCGACCTCGCTCAGGCGGCGGGCGCCGCCGACCTCGCTCAGGCGCCTTCCACCGCCGACTTCGCTCAGGCGCCGTCCACCGCGCGCACCTGGCTGCTGGTGCCCATCCTGTTGCTCTTCGTGCTCCTCATCATCGCGGTGCTCCGCGCGCCGAGCCTGATCTCCAACGTGGGCATCGGCAGCGCGATCATCGTGTCCGCGCCCCTCATCCTCGCGACCTACTCGCTCACCCTGATCGCGATGGCGGGGCGCGCCGGCGTCGATCTCTCCATCGGGCCCCTGATCGGCTTCATCAACGTGAGCCTGATCCAGCTCTACGCCGCGGACCTGATCGCCTCGCCGTTCGCGTTCTTCGCCTACGCGATCATCGTGGGCATCCTCTACCAGGTCCTCATGGGCCTCATCATCGTCTACGTCCGCGTGCAGCCCATCATCGTCGCGCTCAGCGGCTACCTCGCCCTGGTCGGCCTCAACCTCGTCATCCTGCCGCGGCCGGGGGGCGTGGCTCCCGAGTGGATGATGCCCTGGGGCCTCGGCACCTCCATCTGGTCCCCGGTCCTCGCCATCCTGGTGCTCGCGACCGGCGCCTGGTTCCTGCTGGCGCGCACCGCTTTCTTCGACCACCTGCGCCTGATGGGCTCCGACGAACGGACCGCCTACACTGCCGGGGTACGCATCAACATCGTGCGCCTCGGCGCGCACGTCGTCGCGGGAGTCTACGGCGCGCTCGCGGCGCTGACCTTCACCGCCCTCATCAGCTCCGGCGACCCCACCCAAGGCACTACCTACACCCTGATGGCGGTCACCGCGCTGGTCCTCGGCGGCACCAGCCTCGCGGGCGGGCGCGGCAGCATCATCGGCTCCCTGCTCGGCGCCCTCAACATCTACCTCATCACCTACGTGCTATCGACCTTCAACTTCGGCATGGTGCAGAGCTTCGTCACCGATGCCGCCTACGGCGTGGTGCTGGTCGTCTCCCTCCTCCTCACGCTGGCACTGCCCCGGCTGCCCGCGGCGGTGCGGCGCATCTCGCCGTTCGCGTTCTTCGTCGTGCTCGGCATCGTCGCCTTCAGCGTGCTCCTCCACGCCAGGGACGAGGTCGTCGCGCCGGTCGCGGCGCCCGGAGACGGCGGCCTCACGGTGCTGGGCGGGGATGATTCCGGTCTCACCGTTCTCGGAGGCGACGATTCGGGACTGACCGTCCTCGGCGGAGACGATTCGGGGCTCACGGTGCTGGGCGGGGACGATTCCGGCCTCACCGTCCTCGGAGGCGACGATTCCGGTCTCACGATACTGGGCGGAGAGGAGCCCGCGGCGCCCGCGGTACCCGCCGCCCGGGCCACGCCGCTCGTCTACGCCGCGCTCACCATCGTCATCGCAGTCTTCCTCGTCTACCTGCTCTACCGCCACCCCTCGGTGTCCCTGTTCGCCTTCGTCGGGGTCCTCCTGCTGCTCATCCTGGGGCTCAGCCTCCACGAGGGGCGCGGTCCGGCCGCCACCGCGGGCACGCCGGCGGACCCCGCGGGCGCCACGCCCTTCGTCTTCTACCTCGAAGCCCCCGCACCGGCGCCCCCGAGCGCGGGCGTCCATGACGCAAATCCGGACGGCTCCCATCCCGCCGCACCCGCAGTGCGCGGACTGCTGCTGCTCACCGGAACCGTGATGCTCGCTTCGCTGCTCATCGTCGTCGCGCTGCCCAGGGTGCGCACGCACCTCGCCAACACCCACCTGCTCCTTCTGCTCGCGTCGGGAGGCGCCGCCCTCGTGATCCTCCTCTACGCGAGCGGCGGGGCGGAGATCCTGCCGGGCGGGCTCTACGTCGAGGCCTACGGCGCCGTCCTCCTCGGCGCGATCCTCCTGATCGCGAGCATGCCGCGGGTGCAGCCCCGGGTGAAGGACCTCAGCTTCGTGCTGCTCTCCATTCTCGGCGGCGCGCTGCTCGTCGCCACCTGGTTCGCGGCGGGGCCGGAGAGCGCAGTCGAAGCCGTAGCCGCCGGCGGCGCGCCTGCCGCCGCGCCTGCCCCCCGGCCCCCCCCGCTCGGGCCGGCGGCGCTCTCCGATGCCTTCTACGGCGCGGTCTTCTGGGTGCTGCTCGCGGCGGGTGCGATCTTCCTGGTGACCCTGCCGCGCGCCGGCGCACGAATCCGCGCGTACATCGCGCTCGACACGAGCGTCAAGGCAGTCTCGTACACCGGCGGCTTCATCGTGATCGCCGCGGTGCTCGCGCTCGGGGCGATGTTCCACGCGGCGTCCCTGCCGCTGTGGAAGCTCGGGGTGGCGATCGTCGCGGCGATGGTGGTCGGGCGCTATGCTTGGCGCTTCCTGCGGCGCTATCGCGGCGGCGAGCCGCTTTCCTCCGCCCATCCTGGACCCCGGCTTCGACGCGGCGTCCACGCCCCGGCGGGAGCGGAGCGATGAACCTTCCGTGCTCGGGGCACCCCTTGGGCGTGGACCGCCAGTGGGACATCGACAAGATGAGCCTCCTGTGCACGGGGCACCCGCTTCCGCAGTCGCGGGCGGAACGTGGACAACGGGTTCCCGCCCCCGGTCGGGGTCGAGGGCAGGCTTGCGCGGGAATGGAGAGGACTGGTCCGGACGCCCTTTCCCGCCCTTCCCGGGAAGCTCGTCCCCGATCCCGATCGGGGAGCGGGAATCCGGCGACGACGAGGCATGGAACGCTTCCCGCACGCGCGGCGGGGGGGCGGGAATGAGCCGCGCCGCCCACCGCTTCTACAAGTGGCTGGGCTTCACCGTCGCGGTGCTCGTATCGGGCGCGGGCGGCATCCTGGGTATCGTGGAAGACGTGCCGCTCCAGCACGTCATCTTCTATACCGCCGCCACCTTCGCGCTCGTGCTCTGGGGCTGGCATCACTTCTCGGTACGCTGGATCCACGAGCCCGACGCCGTCGCGCTCGGGAACATTCGCGAAGCGGGGGGCCGTGACGCGGGTCCGCGCGCCGCGGCCCCCGCGGAAGACCCGGAGCCGGGCACGAGCTACGTCCGCGGCCTGCTGGTCCGGTACCGTCGGGGCGTCGTCGGGATCGTCATCCTGCTCCTCGCCTACCTCGGGGTCGGGGCAGCGGTCGACGGGTTCTTCACCGTCGCCAACGTCATCGCCTCCCTGATACTCGCCGCCCTCCTCGCGCTCGCGGTCACCTTCAACCGCCACATCGCGGAGAACAAGAGCGCCTTCATCGGGATGACGGCGCTGATCGGCCTCTTCATCGTCGGCTCGATCGTCGTCGACGGGTTCTTCTCGACGATCAACATGAAGTCGATGCTGGTCTTCGCCGCCTTCCTCGGACTCGCCTGCCTGGGCCAGACCCTCGTGGTGCTGCTCGGCGGACTGGACCTCTCGATTCCCTTCATCATCGGCTCGGCCAACATCGGGCTCATGTACCTCTTCGGGATCGAGGGGCTGCCGAACTGGATTGCGGTGATCTGCATTCTCGTGCTGGGAACCCTCATCGGCCTCGTCACCGGCTTCCTGAGCTTCCGCCTCCAGGGGCAGGCCCTGATCGTCTCCCTCGGCGTCGGCTTCGCGGTGGCGGGGGGCACCCAGATCGTCACGTCGATCGGCACCCGCTATGCCGGCAACGTGCACGGGGCGGTGCCGGGCTGGCTCACCAACATCGCCGCCATGAACGGCACGACCTTCGGGCTGAACTTTCCGCCCATCATCCTGATCTGGGCGGCGATCGCGGTGCTGCTCATCGTCGCCATGCGCAACACCGTCTACGGTCGCGCGCTGTACGCCCTCGGCGGGAGCCGCACCGCCGCCCGCCGCCTGCGGATCTCCGAGCGCCGGTACTGGGTCGGGGTCTACACGATCAGCGGGTTCTTCGCCGCCCTGACCGGCGAGCTGCTGCTCGGCTGGAGCGGCAGCGGCTTCATCGGCGTCGGCGACCCGTACCTGTTCACCACCCTCGCGGCGGTGGTCATCGGCGGGACTTCCCTGCTCGGCGGCTGGGGAGGATACGGCTACACTGTGATCGGCGTGCTCGTGCTGCAGGTGCTCACTTCCTTCCTGGTCGGGCTCGGCCTGGACTACGAAGGCCAGCAGTTCATCTTCGGCCTGCTGATCATCCCGCTGGTGGCGCTGTACGCGCGCTCTCCCCACATCCGCTCCCGGATCTGAGAGGGCGAAGGTGCGACGGAGCGCAGCGGGCCACCGGCGGAACGCAGGCGAGCGCGGCGACGAATCGCGAGGCAGAGCTACGCGCCGGGGGAGCCGCTGATGGACGGAATGTTCAATCCGAACGACATCGTGAGCGCGACCTTCTGGTTGATGTCCCTGGCCATGGCGGGCGCCACCGCGTTCTTCTTCTTCGAGCAGCGCCGGGTCGCGGACCGCTTCAAGGTCTGTCTCGCGGTGATGGGCGCGGTGACCCTGATCTCGGCCATCCACTACTTCCATCTCCGCGAGGTCTGGGCGGCGACGGGAGCGGTATCGACGGTCTTCCGTTTCGCCGACTGGCAGCTCACCGCTCCCATGCAGTGCGTCCTCTTCAGCCTCCTGCTCGGGGCGGTCGCCGCCGTACCCCAGGCCCTGTTCTGGCGCCTGCTGACGGCGTCCACGGTGATGGTCGCCGCCGCCTACCTGGGAGCGGCGGGCTACATGAGCCCGACGCTCGGCTTCCTCGTCTCGATCGCGGGTGGACTCTACGTCCTCGGCGAGGTCTATCTCGGCGAGGCCAGCAAGATAAACGCAAGGAGCGACAACGCCGCGGTGCAGTCCGCATTCAACGCGCTGCGGCTGATCGCCACCATCGGCTGGGCGGTCTATCCGCTCGGGTACTTCATGGAGTACCTCGGCGGCGGTGTCGATCCCGCCAGCTTGAACGTGATCTACAATCTTGCCGACTTCCTGAACAAGGTCACCTTCGGCCTGATCATCCACCGGGCGGCGGTGAGAGATTCGACGCGGTGATCGCGCACCGCGACCACGACCGGGCGTCGAAGCGGGAGGAGGAGAACGCGCCGTGACCGGAGTGGACATCATTACTGCAATCCTGCTCGCAGGCATATTCATTGCGGTCGTCGTCTATCTGCTCTACTGGCTCTATCAGAGGTCATCCAAGGAAGTCTCCTTCGTGCGCACCGGCTTCGGCGGCGAGAAGGTCATCCTGAACGGCGGCGCACTGGTCCTCCCGATCATCCACAACATCACCTTGGTAGGGATGAAGACGCTGCGCCTCGAGGTGCGGCGCGCCGGCTCCGCGGCGCTGATCACCAGGGACCGCATGCGGGTGGAGGTCGTCGCCGACTTCTTCCTGCGAGTCCGCCCGGACCGGGACTCCGTGGCCGCGGCGGCGCAGTCGCTCGGCGGACGGACCATGGACTCGGAAGCCCTCAAGGAGCTCGTCCAGGGCCGCTTCGTCGATGCGCTGAGCAGCATCGCCGCCCGCATGACCATGGACGAGATGCAGGAGGAGCGGGGCCGCTATGTCGACGAGGTCAAGCGCCTGGTCGAGAACGTGCTGGCCGGCAACGGCCTGGAAATGGAGGCGGTCTCGCTCACCGGCCTGGACCAGGCCGACATCGGGGTGTTCAACCCTTCCAACGCCTTCGACGCGGAGGGACTGACGCGGCTGACCGAACAGATCGAGTCGCGCAAGAAGCGCCGCAACGACATCGAGCAGGATACGCTCATCCAGATCCGCAACAAGAACCTCGAGGCCGAAAAGCTGTCCCTGGAGATCGATCGCGACAGCCACTACGCCCGGCTCGAGCAGGAGCAGCGGATCTCGGTGCGCCGCGCGGAGCAGCGCGCCGAGATCGCCAAGGACCGCGCGGCCCGCGACGAGGACGCCCGACGGGCCGAGCTGCGCGCGGAGGAGGAGGTCGAGAAGGCCCGTATCTTCAAGGAGAAGGCGGTCGAGGCGGAAGAGGCGCTGCGCGAGGCGCGCCTCACCGAGGAGATCGAAGAGCGGCGCAAGCACCGCAACGAGGTGGAGAAGGAGGTCGCCATCCGGATCTGGGAGAAGGACCTCGAAGCGGAGAAGCGCTATCTCGAGATCCAGAAGGAGACCGAGCTCCTGCGCAACGAGCAGAAGCGCGAGATCGCGGTCCACCAGGCCGCGCAGCAGGCGGAGACCGCGCGCGAGAGGGCCGAGCACGAGCGCGAGGCGGAAGAGGCGGAGATCCGCGCGCGCGAGGAGGTCGAGAAGACCCGTATCGCCCAGGACAAGGCACTGGAGCTCGAACGCATCCGGCAGGCGGAAGCGACCGAGCGCCTCGACATCCAGCGCCGGCGGCTGCTGGCCGTCGAGGAGAAGGAGCGCGCCATCGCCATCGCCGAGAAGGCCCGCGAGGAGCTTCAGACCCTGGTCACGGTGGAGGAGGCCCGCGCCCGCGAGGCCGAAGCGGCGGAGAAGGTCGCCTCGGTCCGCGAGACCGAGGTCGCCGAGCGCAAGAAGCGGATCGAGATGATCCTCGCCGGGCTCCAGGCGGAACGCGAATCCCTGATCATGACCACCGTCGCGACGGCCGAGAAGGCGGTGGCCGAAGAGCGCGCGGAGTCGGACCGCTTCCGGAGCCTCGCCGCCAAGCTGCGCTACGCAGTCGACGCCGAGGGCAGGCGAGCGCTCAACGAGGCCGAGAACCTGCGCAACGACGCGAGCCGGCGCAGCGCGCTGCGCATGAAGCTCGTCGAGCACCTCGAAGGGATCATCCGCGAGGCGGTCAGGCCGATGGAGCGGATCGACGCGATCAAGATCCTCCAGGTCGAAGGGCTGCCGGGTATGAGCGGCATGCTTCCGGCGGGCGGCGCCGGGGGCGCCGATCCCGGGGGGGGCATCGGCGGCGACGGCGCGACCGAGGGCGGGGCGCCGGGCGGGCGCGGCGGCAGCCTCGCCGATCAGATCGTGAGCTCCGCGCTTCGCTACCGGGCGCAGGCGCCCTTCGTCGACAACCTGCTCCGCGAGATCGGCATGTCGCCGAACGAGATCACCCGGCTCGGCCACCTCCTTCGCGACGAGTCCGGGGGCGATGCCGGGAGCGGGAGATCCGCGAACGACGACGACAAGTGACCGCATGAGAGCGGAGCCGCGCGCTTCGGACTGAAGCACGGGCTCCGCCGGGGACCATACGTTTTGCACACCCTCGAGAGGATGGGGACATGGCCGCAGACGTGAAGACCTGGGCGAGCAAGTTCAAGAACCTGACCGACAACGACGAAACCATCCAGTGCATGGGCAAGTACTACACGTGCCGCTTCATGTACGACATGCAGGACCGGAAGGTCATCGTCGAGATGCACGACGGCAAGGTGAAGCACATCAACACCGATCCGCAGCCGCTCGACCCTTACGACTTCGCGCTGCGCGCGAGCCCGCAGACGTGGCGAGAGTTCGCCAAGCCGGTCCCCAGGCCGATGTTTCACGGCATCTGGGCCGCGAGCTTCTGCGAGGACCTGAAGCTCGAAGGCAACCTGCTGGTGCTGATGCAGAACTTGAGGAACTTCACCGCCCAGTTCGAGCTGTTGCGCAAGTGCGGCGTTCCCGTCTAGCCCGCACCGAGAACGAAGGCACACGAGACGTTCAAGCTCCGGGAGTCACATCATGGTCCGCCATTCCCCCGTAACCGGCCGCTACGTCACGATCGAGGTGGACGGCAAGGAGTACAAGGTCTTCTACCTGCACAACGGCAGCGGCCAGCCCCTGGTCTGCCAGCACACCGCGGGCGCCCACAACCACCAGTGGCGCGGCCTGCTCGAAGACGAGGAGTTCACCAGCCAGTACAACGTCATCGCCTACGACCTGCCTCGCCACGGCAAGTCCGATCCGCCGCACAATACCGAGTGGTGGAAGGAAGAGTACCGGCTCACCGCCGAGCACTACGTCAACTTCATCGTCAAGTTCTGCGACGCGCTCAAGCTCGAGAACCCGATCTTCATGGGCTCGTCCTTCGGCGGCAATGTCGCCCTGCAGCTCGCGCTGCGGCGGCCCGACCGCTTCAAGGCGGTGATCCCGGTCGAGGCCGCGGACTACGCGCCCGGCTTCTTTCTCGACTGGTGGCGCCATCCGCACGCCAACGCCGCGCAGGTCTGCGCGAGCGGGGTGTGGGACCTGATGGCTCCGCAGTCGCCGGACATGGACCGCTGGCTCACCTGGCACTACTACACCCAAGGCTCGGAGGCGTTCCGGGGCGACCTCTACTTCTACTCTGTCGACCACGACCTCCGCGACGAGCTGCACAACATCGACGGGCGCCGCTGCCCGGTGGTGATGATGACCGGGACCTACGACTACCTCACGCCGCCCGAGGCGACCGAGAACACCGCCCGGCAGATCCGTGGCGGCGTCTACATCGAGATGGAGGAGATCGGGCACTTCCCGATGAGCGAGAACCACGAGGTCTTCCGCATCTACCTCCGCGAGGCGCTGCGCATCATCAGGGAACGCACTTAGCCCGCATCTCTCTACCTCGACTCCTGCTGCGAACGCCGATCCGCTCTCGGTGAACGGGCGTACTCCCTCGAGTCACTTCGACATAGTCGCCACTGTGCCTTCTAGTGCCTCTGCGTCCGTGCGCCCGCTTTCCAAGGCGTCTCGACGCTCTCGCTACGAAGCCAAGGTAGCGATATGGGGTTAGCCGTCACCCGCCCGGCACCTTCCTCGAGCGTCCCTTCGATGTTCGGGCCGGCATCGCGGGCAGGGCGCGCCAACCAGGCGTGGTGGGATGCCATGTCGAGCGGTGCGCGCGGGGCCGCTCGCCGCGGCGCGGGCACCTCCTCGGGTCTGCGCCTCTACGCCATGACCTGCGGCTGGCTGAGCGCGGACCTCGGAATGATGCTCGCGGGGAAGGAAGGCACCACGATACGTTTCCCGGTTCCCACCTACCTCATCGAGCACCCCAAGGGCCGCGTGCTCTTCGACACCGGCCTCCACCCGCAGTCGATGCACGACGCCCGCGGCCGGATCGGGGCCTTCGCGGACTCGTTCAAGGTGCACTTCCGTCCCGGCGAGGACATCCGGTCGCGGCTCGAGCAGCTCGACGTCGACGCGGAGCGGGTCGAGTACGTCGTCAACTCCCATCTGCACTTCGACCATGCGGGCGGCAACGAGCTCGTGCCCAACGCCCGCATCATCATTCAGCGCCGGGAGTGGGAAGCGGGCCACCTCCCCGAGGCCATCCGGTCGAACGGCTACATCCCCGACGACTACGGGCACGGCCACCTCGTGCGCCCGGTGGAGGGCGAGCACGACCTCTTCGGCGACGGCAGCGTGGTGTGCGTCCCCACCTACGGCCACACCCCCGGCCACCAATCCCTGAAGCTCAGGCTCTCCCGGGGCGAGGTCGTGCTCGCCGCCGACGCCTGCTACTTCCGCGAGAGCCTCGAAAACCTCCACCTGCCGGGTCTGGTCGACGACCGCGTGCAGATGGTCAATTCCCTCCTGCTGCTCCGCAAGCTCCAGCGCGACGGCGCCCGCATCTTCTACGGCCACGACCCCGAGTTCTGGCAACAGGTCCCGCAGGCGCCGCTGGTGGTGATCTGAGGGGCGCCGGGCCGCTCCCGGGGTATTCCTGGTGTCCGGTTCAGTGATACGCCGCGCCAGCAGCTACTCAACCACGCATGCTCTCGAAGGCGATCAGTCCCGCGAGAAATGTATCCGCCTGAACGCTCCTGCTCACCTGTTCCCAACCGGCAAAGGCCAGCTCCACCTGTTCTACGAGATCGAGCACCTCTCGGCGTGTGAATCGCCGTCCAGTGTTGTAGTCCGCTTCGTGACGGGCCTGCTGAAGATTAACAAAGGCAGCGGCGACCCCAATAAGTTCCGGTTGCAGACGCCGACCGTTCAGCCCTGGGCCGAGCTTTGACGACACCTTGTCTTTCGAAAACTGCTGAGCCACCTGTTTCATGGCGCCATGGCCAAATGCGCGCGATAAACAGTTGCGAAGATTCTCCCTGTCCTTGCCCGGAAACATGCGTCTCGTTGCCTCATCGACAAGCAAGTGAAAGAGGCCATAGCAGGATGCTGAAACCGCCCGGCGAAGACTTGCCTGCAAGGGCCGTCGGGGTTCCTTGACCGCAAGCTGACGGGCTTGCCGCAACAGATCCGTATGTAGACTCACTACACCTATTCGGCTTCCGACGCCCCCCGAAAGCGAACATAGACCCAATGATCGGAGTCTGTC
>CAYFYD010000110.1:0-10470 GCA_964347195.1 uncultured Ectothiorhodospiraceae bacterium | reverse complement strand
AACCCCAGCACGCTGTCAAAGAAGGCGTCGGGACATTCCAGCTGTGGGGTGTGGCCGCACTGCGGTATCACCGTCAGCGTGGCGTTGGGCAGCAGCCCGAGCGGCGCATGCGTCAGAGTACTTCAGGGCGCCGGACCGGCAGAAGAAGACAACCTGTGGATTGCCGGGGGAAAGACGGGGAGTACGCGGGGGATGGACGCGGCGGAGCGTCGTTCCGGGGCCCCGCCGGCAGCGTCGATCGCGCCAGCCCGCATTGCTCTACCTGAGCTTCGTGAGCCGCGGGCGGCGGCGCCGATCCCGAGGGGCGCGCCCGGCCTCCCCCGGCGGGCATCGGTCGGATGCCCGCAGACCCGGTCGCATCCGTGATCGGCTGACGAATCTGCGTTCCGGAATCCAATGGATTCCCGCTTTCGCGGGAATGACGGGATGTAGCGGGAATGACGGGATGTAGCGGGAATGACGGGATGTAGCGGGAATGACGGGAAGTATGGTGTCCCGTGGTGCAATGCGGGCCGCAGGCGGGTCGGCGAGGCGCGCTTTCGCGGGAATGACGGGAGACGAGTACCCGAGACGGGGGGATAGCCCACGATGCGAGTCATCGTCATTCCCGCGAAAGCTTGCCCTCGACCCCGCTCGGGGGCGGGAATCCATGGGCGCCAACCGAACACGGGGCGCCCGGTCGAGGCGAGTCGCGACGGCTCCGCAAGGGAGAGCGCCGGTCCTCCGGAGAGGTCGGCGGTCGGATGCCGGCGGATCAGCTCTGCGGCTCCACCACTACGGCCACCGAGGCATCGACGCCGGCCTGCAGATGAATGACGACGCTGTGCTCCCCGATCTGCCGCAGAGGACCGTCTGCGAGGCGAACCTCGCCCTTGTGCACCTCCACGCCGGCCGCGCATATCGCCTCGGCGATGTCGGTGGCGCCGACCGACCCGAAGAGCCGGCCGCCCTCGCCCGCCCGGCGCGCGACGCTGACCCTTACCTCCTCCAGCGCCTGGGCCCGTGCCTCCGCGGTGGCCAGAATCTCCGCCTGACGGCGCACGAGATCGGCCCGGCGCAGCTCGAAGTCGGCGCGGTTCGCCGTGGTCGCCGCTACCGCCTTCCCTTGTGGGATCAGATAGTTCCGGGCGAAACCGGGCCTGACCTGCACCTCGTCGCCCAGCTCGCCGAGGTGCTGCATCTTCTGCAGCAGAATTACTTGCATGAAACGAGTCTCCCTGGAGAAGCGCCCGGCGGATCAGACGCCTGCCTGCCAGCGGGCGCGGTAGTCCAACCAGGCATCGGAGAACCCCGCCACCGCGAGCCCGAGCATTCCGACCGGCAGCGGCAGCACCAGCAGCACGTACAGTGCGACCAGCCAGCCCCGGGAGGCCTTGCGGTGGGCGACCCAGCTATGGGCCACCGCGAGGCCCTGGACGACGTAGAGGGCGAGCGTCAGCTTGAACAGGACGGCGATCAATCCGTTGCCCATGTCTCCGTCGAAGAGTGCGAGGAGCCCGAGCCCGAGCGTCAGCCAGGCGACTCGCCGGTCCATGCGCAGCCCCCGGAACTCACGGCCGAAGCCACCCGGATTGTCGAGCAGCGCGTGCCACCACCGCGCGAGCAGCACCGCGATCATGGCGAAGATCATGCTCCAGGCCGAGAAGTAGCTCGCGAGCGCGACCTGGTCGATGAGGTGCTCGAGCGCCTGGAGCAGGGCGGGGTCGAGCTGTTCGCGCACCGGAGCCTCGTCGAGGCCGAGCATCAGCATCCCGGCGAGCACGTCGCGCCACCAGGCCACCGGATCCCCGGTCAACAGGTGGATGGTGCAGAAGGCGAAGGCACCGAGCACCCCGGCCATCGCCAGGGTGGTCCCTTGGGAAGCCGTGGATCGCAGCACCAGCGAGAGCACGTACACGGGAAGGACGAGGGAGGCCCCGATCACCGCCACCATCGCAAAGGACTGGATGAGGAAGGCGGACAGTGCAGCACCGAGGGCGAGCGTCGAGGCGAGAATGAGGGCGCCCTCCGAGGGCCCGTAACGCAGGGTGACCACCCCGACGATGCCGGCGCTGATGCCGCTCGCCGGCACGAAGGCGAGCGACAGGAGGAGAGCGAGGGTGGATGCGCATATCGCGTTGATCCGCCCCCGCGTCACGAAGTTCAGGAAGCGGCGCAAGGCGGCCCCGGCGTGGCGCGGCGTCCTTCAGTGCGCGTCGCTATAGGGCAGGAGAGCCAGATAGCGCGCGCGCTTGATGGCCTGGGCGAGCTGGCGCTGGTATCGCGCCTTGGTGCCGGTGATGCGGCTCGGCACGATCTTGCCCGTCTCGGTGACGTACTGCTTCAGGGTGTTGAGATCCTTGTAGTCGATCTCCTCGACCCCTTCCACAGTGAAGCGGCAATAGCGCCGACGCCGGAAGAAACGTGACATGGGGGCGGTCCTCCAGAGGGGGTGGCGGGGGCTATCGCGGCTCGGGCGCGGGGGCCGCGGCGTGCCGGGGCGCGCTCGCCGGCGCACCGGCTGCCGCCGCATCACCCGACTCCCTCCCCTTGGCGGCGGGTGCTCCCTCCGCCGGGGGCGCCGGTGCCGGCCTCCCCTCGCCCGCCGCCGCCCCGGCGGCAGCGGGGCGCGGGGCGCGCTCGCGCGAGCCGTGGTGCCCTTCGTCGCGCTCGGACTTCACCTTCGCGAGCGGAGAGGGTCCGGTGACCGCTTCCCCGCGCGCGAGGATCAGGTCGCGCAGCACCGCGTCGCTGAAGCGGAACGCCGCTCTCAAGTCTTCGATCGCCTTGGCGCCGCACTCGATGTTCATGAGCACGTAGTGCGCCTTGTGGACCTTGGCGACGGGATAGGCGAGCTGGCGGCGGCCCCAGTCCTCCAGGCGATGAATGCGGCCTTCGTCGGACTCGATGATGGAGCGATAGCGCTCGATCATCGCCGGCACCTGTTCGCTCTGGTCCGGATGGACCAGGATGACGATCTCGTAGTGTCGCAACGCGCACTCCTTTCGGGTTGAAGACTCCCGCCCTTCGCGGTGAGTCAAGGAGCGAAACGGCGCGGACGCAAGGGGAGCGCCGGCGCGAGGAGCATGGATTCTAAGGGATGGAGTCCGGGCGTGCAAAATGCCGGCGGCGCAGCGCCTCGAAGAGGCATACCCCGGCCGCGACCGAGACATTGAGGCTCGCCACCCGCCCGCGCATCGGGATGCGCACCAGCGCATCGCAGCGCGAGGCGGTGAGCCGGCGCAGGCCTCCGCCCTCTCCTCCGAGCACGAAGGCGAGAGGGCCTCGCAGAGGGCATTCGAAGACCGTGGACGGCGCGTCCGGGGCCGCGCCCAGCACCTGCACGCCCCGCTCGCGCAGCCGCACGAGCGCACTCGCGAGATTGCCGACCCGCACCACTGGAGTGGTCTCGCTCGCCCCGCTCGCCGCCTTGCGGGCGACCCCGCCCAGGGGGGCGGAACGGCGGCGGGGGACGAGCAGCGCATCGGCGCCGGCCGCGCCGGCGCTGCGCAGGCAGGCACCGAGGTTGCGGGGGTCCTGCACCTCGTCGAGCGCGAGGAGGAGCGTGGCATCGTGGACCCCGGCCAGGAGCTCGTCGAGCTCGGGAGCAGCCTTCTCCACCGCCCGGTAGCGGGCCGCCACGCCCTGATGGGGTGCCCCGCCCGCCAAGCGCTCCAGGGTGCGCCGGGGCACGCGGTGCAGCCCACACCCCACCGCCCGCGCCCGCGACGCGATGCGCCGGCCCGCCTCGTCGGTGCGCGAGTCCGCGAGCCAGACCTCGAGCACGCCCGCGGGGTCCTGGTCGAGCACCGCCAGCACCGGGCGCATGCCGTAGAGAAGCTCTCCCCGGCGGCTCATCGCCGCCTCCGGCCCCGGCGCCGGAGCAGACCGGAGCCCCGGCTTCGGGCCGGCCCCTCCACCGGATGGACCGGCTCGAGATCGAGCTTGCGTTCGCCGGGGTCCGCCCGCACGAGGACGACTTCCATGCGGTCGCCGAGTCGGAAGACGCGGCCGCTGCGCTCGCCCCGCATCTCGTGCCGCACCGGGTCGTGATGGAAGTAGTCCGCTCCGAGAGCGCTCACGTGCACCAGCCCGTCCACGTGCAGGTCTTCGAGAGACACGAAGAGCCCGAAGCCGGTGACGCCGCTCACGCGCCCGAAGAATGCCTCGCCGACGCGGCTCTGCAGGTAGCGGCAGGCGAGCCGGAGCTCGACGTCGCGGGTCGCCTCGTCCGCCCGGCGCTCGGTCATCGAGGTGTGCTGTCCCAGTGCGATCATCTCGCCCGGCCGGCGACCCGGGCGCGGGCCTTGCGGGCCGCGGAGCGCCTCCTTGACCGCGCGGTGCACCAGGAGGTCGGGGTAGCGGCGGATCGGAGAGGTGAAATGCGCATAGGCGGGGAGAGCGAGCCCGAAGTGGCCGGTGTTGACCGGGGTGTAGACCGCCTGGGCGAGGGAACGCAGCAGCACGGTGTGCACGGACTCCGCGTCCGCGCGAGCGCGGCTCTCCTCGATGAGGCGGGCGTAGTCCTGCGGCCGCGGCTGCTCGCCGCCGCCGAGGCGAAGGCCGAGCGGGGCGAGAAAGGCGCGCAGCTCTTCCGCCTTCTCCTTCGTCGGTCCCTCGTGCACGCGGTAGAGGAAAGCACGGCGGTGGCGGGAGAGGAAGCGGGCGGCGGCCACGTTGGCCGCGATCATGCACTCCTCGATGAGCCGGTGCGCGTCGTTGCGATGGCGCGGCTCGACTGCGAGCACCCCGCCGTCGTCACCGAGGTGGATGCGCAGCTCCGGGGTATCGAAGTCGAGGGCGCCGCGCCGGCGGCGAGCGTCGTGCAGCACGCCGAAGAGCGCGTGCAGGGAGCGGAGGGGTTCGGAATCGAGGCCGTGCTCCGTGGCGCGCCCGCCGAGGCGCTCGGCCACCTCCTCGTAGACGAGACGGGCGCGGGAGCGCATTACCGCTTCGCGAAAGCGCGAGCGCAGGATGCGCCCGTCGCGGTCGATGAACATCTCGCAGGCCACGCACAGGCGGTCCACGCCCGGGCGCAGCGAGCACAGTCCGTTGGAGAGCGCTTCCGGCAGCATCGGCAGGACCCGGCCGGGAAAGTACACCGAGGTCCCGCGGCGGCGTGCCTCGGCGTCGAGCGCGCTGCCCGCGCGCACGTAGTGGGCGACATCGGCGATGGCGACGACGAGGCGCCAGCCCTTCCCGGTGGGGGCGCAGTAGACGGCGTCGTCGAAGTCCCGGGCGTCCTCGCCGTCGATGGTGACGAGGGGGAGGGCCCGAAGGTCCCATCGGGGCGTCTTGTCGTCGTCCTCGACCTCGGCGCCGAAACGGGCCGCCTCCGCCCGCGCCTCCTCGGGCCACTGCGCGGGCAGGGCGTGGCTGCGGATCGCGACGTCGATCTCCATCCCCGGCGCTCCGTGCTCGCCGAGCACCTCGCACACCCGCCCCACGGGGGGAGAATGCGCCGCCGGCGGCTCGACCACCGCTGCCACCACCATCTGGCCGGATCGCGCACCCGCCTGCGCACCCGGGGGCACCAGGAGATCCTGATGGTGGCGGACGTCGTCGGGGCGTACGAAGGTGACCCCGCTCTCGCGCCAGAAGCGCCCCACGACCTCCCGGAGGCCGCGTTCGAGCACCTCGACGACCACTCCCTCGACTCGCTCGTCTCGCGCGCGAGAGACGGGCCGCACCAGCGCCCGGTCGCCGTGCATGAGGAGGCGCATCTGCCTCGGCGCGAGGTAGATGTGCTCGCCGTCCTCGTCCGGCACCAGGAAGCCGTAGCCCTGCGGATGCGCCTGCACCCTTCCCCGCACGGGATCCCGTCCCGCCGCCAGGGTGTAGCCCTGCTTCCGGTTGCGCATCACCTGGCCGTCGCGCTGCATGGCGAGAAGACGGCGCGACAGGGCCCGCAGCTCGGCCGGCTCGGAGAGACCGAAGCCGGCCGCGATCGCGTCGAGGTCCATCGCTGCCCCCGCGTCCGCGAGGACGCGGACCAGCGCGCTCCGGTCCGGAAGCTCCGCGACGTGGCCGAGGTGGCGGCGCGAGCGTCCCGGGCGGCGTCCCTTCACGATGCTCCTTCCTCGACGGGTTCCGGGGGGCGCGTCTCTTTGCCGCCCCGTACCCCTATGATAGAGTCTTCCGCTTCCGCATCCCCTTGGGATCGCGGCACGGATCACTGGCCGAGGTGGCGGAATCTGGTAGACGCGCTAGCTTCAGGTGCTAGTGGGGGCAACCCCGTGGAGGTTCAAGTCCTCTCCTCGGCACCAATCGATCGATGACCGAGCCCGGCCTGCCGGAAGGGCACCGACTCCGGCATCCGGCGCTCGACGCCGGGGTCCGACCGGGCGAGCACGGGGCATGGGAGGCCCCTGACCGGAAAGTGCCCGCAAACACATCACTTGCCTCCGGGACACTGCGCTAGCGGCATGCGAAACGTGCCCGTCGCCAAGCCGACGCGATCGCGGGCTCGGGCACCCGCGATCGCGGTCGAGACGCGGGAGCTGACCAGGATTTTCGGCTCCGGGGAGGGCGCCGTCGTCGCGCTGGACGCGGTCTCGGTCCGCGTCCACGAGAACGAGTTCTTCACGCTGCTCGGGCCCTCCGGCTGCGGCAAGACCACGCTCCTGCGAATGATCGCGGGGTTCGAGCATCCGACCGGCGGCACCGTCCTGCTCGACGGCGAGGACATCGGGAATCTGCCACCCTATCTGCGTCCCGTGAACACGGTGTTTCAGAACTACGCGCTGTTTCCGCACATGACGGTCGCGGAGAACATCGGCTTCGGCCTGGAGATGCTGCGCAAGAACCGGGCGGAGATCTCGCGCACGGTGGACGACATGCTGGCGCTGGTGCGCATGGAGAAGTTCGGCGGACGAAAGACATCCCAGTTGTCCGGCGGGCAGCAGCAACGGGTGGCGCTCGCCCGGGCGCTCGCGCCCCGGCCGAAGGTACTGCTGCTCGACGAGCCCTTGTCGGCGCTCGACCTGAAGCTGCGCAAGGAGATGCAGATCGAGCTCAAGCGCATGCAGCATGAGACCGGCATCACGTTCATCTTCGTCACGCACGATCAGGAAGAAGCGCTGACCATGTCGGACCGCGTTGCGGTCATGAACGAAGGCCGCATCCGCCAGGTCGGCACGCCGCGGGAAGTCTACGACCACCCGGTGGAGCGCTTCGTCGCCCATTTCATCGGCGAGACCAACTTTCTTCAGGGACACTTGTGCGACGTGTCCGGCGCGAGCGGCACGGTCACGCTGCCCGGCGGGGCACACGTGCCCGCCTCCGTTCCCGAGGGGGTGGGCGCCGGCACGGTCAGTGTCGTGGTGCGACCGGAGCACACGGTCCTGAGCGAAGACATGGATTCTTCCGCCTTGATCGGCGTGGTGAGGAACGCCGTGTACTTCGGTACCGACACGCACTATCACCTGGAGCTCGCCACCGGCGGCGAATTCGTCGTTCGCATGCAGAACCAGCGCAGCGCCGCGAGGAGCTTCGTCGAAGGCGACCGCGCCGGTATCGCGTTCAAGGAAGACGCGGTGCAGGCACTGAAGGATTGACGGTGAGGGATAGCAGCCCGGCATTGGGCAGCCGGCGCCCGGCGGGGTCGGCCGACGATGCAATCCACGTGACCGGCCCCGGCCCGGCACCGGGCAGCCGGCACGGCCGCACCTCGCCGATGGGCCACGTGCAGGCGGCCGCGGAGAGGCGTGCCGCACGCAGGCGCTGGCTGCTGTTGTCGCCCGCCATGCTCATCATCTGCGGCATCGGCATCATGCCGCTCGGCATCATCGTCGGATACTCCTTCATGGAGCAGGGGAACTATGCCGGGGTCAAGTGGGAGTTCACCTTCGAATCCTGGATCAACCTGATCCTGGAGCGGGACATCTTCGACGACACGCTCGGTTGGAACTACGCCCACATCTCCATTCTTCTGAGGTCCATCGGGCTGGCCCTGATGACGGTGGTGGTTACATTGCTCGTGGGGCTTCCGACCGCGTACTTCATCGCCACGCGGCCGGAGTCGCAGCGCAACTTCTGGCTCTTCCTGGTCGCCCTGCCCTTTCTGAGCAACCTGCTGGTGCGCACCTTCGCGATGATGTTGATGCTCCGCGACGACGGCTACATCAACAACACCCTGCTGCTGCTCGGCGTGATCGACGAACCGATCACGCTCATCTACACCAACACCGCGGTGGCGATCGGACTGGTCTACACCTACCTGCCGCTCATGGTCATGCCGCTGTACGCGTCCATGGAGAAGCTGAACTTCAACCTCGTGGAGGCCGGCTACGATCTGTACGCCGGCCGCCTTCAGGTGCTCACGCGGATCATACTGCCCTCGGTGAAGCCCGGCATCGTCGCCGGCTGCATCCTCGTGTTCATTCCCGCCATCGGTGCATACGTTACCGCAAAAGTGCTCGGCGGCGGCAAGAACCTGATGATCGGCAATCTGATCGCCAACCAGTTCGGCACCTCCCGGGACTGGCCGCTGGGCTCGGCCATCGCCTTGTTCATGATGATCGTGGTCATGATCGCGCTCATCGTGTACGTCCGCAACTCCACCGCCCGGCAGTGACGTGAAAACGGCCAGCAGGAACGCCAGACCCTTCGACGTGCGCCACCTGCAGAGCTTCACGTCCGTTGCCGCGGCGTGCCTGCTGTGCCTGTACGCACCGCTCGTGATCATGGTCGCTTACGCCTTCAACTCCGAGCGCTCGGTGACGCAGCTACACGGATTCAGTTTTCGCTGGTTCGAGCAGGCGGCAAACAACCGTTTCGTTCAGGATGCGACCTTGCTGTCCTTGAAGATCGCGTTCGTGGCGACGCTGCTCGCGACCATCGCGGCGACCATGGCCGCCCTGGCGACCACCCGGACCAGGCCCTTCAAGGGCCTTCCCCTGGCCTACGCGGTGATCAACCAGCCGCTGATGATCCCGGAAATCGTCACCGCGGTCGGAACCCTGGTGTTCTTCGGCCTGATCAAGAAGATCACCGGCGTGCACGGCATCGGCTACCTGATGCTCGCGCACACGGTGTTCTGCATCCCCTTTGCCTACATGCCGATCCGGGCGAGGCTGGAGGACATGGACCTGGCCTACGAGCACGCCGCCGCGGACCTGTACGCGACGCCCTGGCAATGCTTCCGGCGGGTGACCTTCCCCCTTCTGCTTCCCGGAATCCTCGCCGGCGCCATGCTCTCTTTCGTCATCTCCTTCGACGACGTGATCATCAACCTGCTGGTCGCCGGCGCCGGGGAGACCACCCTGCCGATCTATCTGATCGGGCAGCTCCGCCGCGGCCTGGATCCGGAGATAAACGCCATCGCCACGGTCCTGCTCGGCGTGACCTTCGTCGTCGTCATGTTGTATTTTTCACTGACTTCGGGAAAGAGGGGGCGGTAGTCGCGCAGCCCGATGAACGAAGCAACCGGCCAAACCACCAACGGAGGTATCCCATGAAACGCAACCCACTGATCGTCGCGGCGTTCCTGCTGCTTCTCGCCGCGGGCTCCGCCCTTGCCGAAGGCGAGCTCAAGTTCTTCAACTGGGGAAACTACACGAGCCCCGAGCTGCTGGAGAAGTTCGAGAAGGAAACCGGCATCCAGATCACCGTGGACGGCTACGATTCGAACGAAGCCATGCTCGCCAAGATCAAGGCGGGCGGCCACGGCTACGACCTGTCGGTGCCGAGCGACTACATGGTGAAGATCATGCGCGAGGAAGGCCTGATCCAGCCCGCCCACGTCAACGAGATGCCGAACTTCGAGTACGTGAAGCCGGAGTTCGTGGACGTCTACTTCGATCCGGGCCGGGTGTACGGCGCGCCGTGGCTGTTCGGCTCCACCGGCATCAGCCTGAACACCAAGTACTACGATGGACCGAAGAGCGACTCCTGGGCGCTGCTCTTCGACCCGCCCGAGGAGGTGAAGGGCCGGATCAACATGGTCAGCGAGATGAACGACGTGCTCGCGGCCGGGCTCTTCTACCTCGGTCTCGACCAGTGCAACGGCAACCGCGAAGACCTGAGAGAGCTGAACGATCTGCTGACCACCGCCAAGGAGAGCTGGAGAACGATCGACTACGGCATCATCGAGAAGCTGACCTCCGAGGACGTGTACGTCTCGCACAACTGGAACGGGGCCTCCATGCGCGCGCGCCTGGAGGTGCCGACCATCCGCTACGTGTATCCCAAGGAGGGCCTCGTCGCCTGGGCGGACAACGTGGTGCTGTTGAGCGAAGCCCATAACGTCGAGGAGGCCAAGACCTTCCTGAACTTCATCATGCACCCCGAGAACGCCGCGCTGATGTCGAACTTCGCGCGCTACGGCAACGCGATCGAGGGCAGCGAGCAGTACATGGACGAAGAGATGGCCTCGGCCCCCGAGGTCATCGGCTACGAGGGCATGGGGACCCCGGTCTTCATCCCGCCCTGCCCGCAGGAAGTGGCCGAGACATACACCAAGATATGCAACAACCTCCTCAACTGACGGGG
>CAYFYD010000109.1:0-10618 GCA_964347195.1 uncultured Ectothiorhodospiraceae bacterium | reverse complement strand
TTCCCCCCCGTCTGCGACCAAAACGGAGGATCGCCTCATGAATCGAACCCACGTGGAGCCCGTCACCGCGGTCAAGGTGGACGGAGCCTGGACCACCTCGATCGACTACCACATCTCCCTCGAGCCGGTCGGGCGGAGAGTGCGCGGGTACCTGAACGGAGTACCCGTGGTCGACTCGCTGCACGCGCAGGTGATGCTCGAGAAGGGACACCTGCCCGTGTACTACTTCCCGCGCGCGGACGTGGCGGCGGAGTGCCTCACCCCCACCGACCACCACACCTTCTGTCCGCACAAGGGCGAGGCCAGCTACTGGGCGGTCTCGGCGGGGTCCAAGGCGGTCGAGAACGGCGCGTGGGCCTACCTCGAACCCCATGCCCACCTCGCGTCGCTCGCAGACCTCGTCGCCTTCTACTGGACCGCGCTGGACGAGTGGTGGGAGGAGGACGAGCAGGTCTTCGTCCATGCCCGCGACCCGCGCAAGGCCATCGTCGTGGTCGACTGCTTCCGGCCGGTCGAGGTGCGCCTCGACGGGACCGTGGTCGCGAGCACGCGCCGCGCCCGGACCCTCCACGAGACCGAGCTCCCCGCCCGCTACTACATCCCGCCCGAGGACGTGCGCACCGATCTGCTGGTACCGAGCGACACCCGCACCCGCTGCCCCTACAAGGGCGAAGCCGTCTACTGGAGCGCCCGCCTGCCGGAGCGCAGGGTCGAGGACGTGGTGTGGAGCTACCCGCGCCCGATCGCGGAGTGCCCGCGCATCGCGTCGCTCCTGTGCTTCTTCAACGAAGTGGTGGACGACATCCTCGTCGATGGCGTGCCGGAGCCGAAGACCCGCACCAAGTGGTCCCGGGACTGAGGGCCGGGTCGAGAACGCCCGGTCGCGGACGAGAACGGCGTGATGCTGGTCTTCGACGAGGTGGTCACCGGCTTCCGGCTCGCGCTCGGCGGCGAGGACTCTTCGGACGCTTGCCGTCGAATTCGATCCGCTTGAACTCCCAGTGGCCGTCTTCACCCGGACGCAAGTGGCGGGCGAGGTCCTCGTTGCGGTAGGTCATCCCCGGTCTCCGGACCCTTGCGCCTCGAGGTTCGCGGCAACCAGCGCATCGAGCCGGCGCCGGAAGTCGTCGCTGTCGGCGTAGCGTCCGAACAGCACGAAGCGGCTGGCGCCGCCTTCCCGGAAGCCGCGCAGCACGCGGGCCGCGGCGCCGGTGTCGTCCAGCGGCAAGTCCCCCATGACCACTGTCTCGCCCGCCGGCCGCCCCGCCGCGGCACAGATCTCCTCGTACTCGGCCCGCGCCCCCGGAAGCCGCTCCGGGGTCATGCCGATCGGCAGCCCGCCGTCGCCGGGGGCGGCGGCGCGCCGCAAGGCGTGCGGCGCCGACCCACCGACGTAGATGGGCGGGCGTGGGGGCCGCGGCCGAAAGAGGAAGGGCTGGCCGTTCACGGTGACTTCGTCGTGCTCGAAGCACTCGCGGATGAAGGCGAGGGTCGCGTCCGCAATGCGTCCCCGGCGCCGGCGCTCGACCCCGAGGGCGCGAAACTCCGCTTCCATCCAGCCGATGCCGACGCCCAGCAGCAGCCTCCCGCCGGAGAGCTCCTGGATGCTCGCTATCTGCTTGGCGACCGGCAGCGCCGGCCGGTAGGGAAGCACCAGGGTGCCGACTCCGAGTCCGATGCCCCGGGTGGCGCCGGCGAGCCACGCGAGCGCGACGAGAGGGTCCACGTAGCGCCCCTTCGAACCCTCCGCATCGGTCGGGGGAATGGCGATGTGGTCCACCACCCACACCGACTCGAGCCCGGCCGCCTCGGCGGCCGTGGCGCAGGCCGCCATGGTGACCGGCGTGGATTGATCGCCCATGTTGCGCACGATGACCCCGATGTGCATTCGTCGAGCCTCCGGCTTCCGCCCCGCCGGATCTTAGCCGCATGCGCACTCTCGGCGGCGGCGCCCCGGACCTCGCAGGATCATTTCATGCTGCGTCTCGACCTGAGCCTCGGGACCGACGGGATGGCTCCAATGGACGACTCGGGCGCTCGGTGATGCTGGAATGCCTGCAACTGAAGGGCAGGCAGGGCGAATGAGGGCGCACCGGGGGGTCACCAACGCCGTCCGCGTCAGCACGAAATGGCCCTGCCGAACCTCGTGGGCCACGTGCGCCCCGCCCCTCCTCCCGGCCCCGAGCGCTCAGACCGAGACCCGAATGCGCAGGGACGCGGCTCGATCCACGTCCCGAATGTGGTGCCCTCCTCCCCGAGACCCGAATGCGCAGGGACGCGGCACCGCGGGCCTCGCGTGTCCCGAGTGCGGTCCGCGGTGGGCGTTCCGGGTCAGCCCCGTGCGCACTGCCCCGGTGCTCGAAGCGCCCGCGACGCGGGCTCCGCCCGGGGCTCGGGCAAAGCTGTCGCAAAGGCCCGCGGCGGGCGGGGAGAGGACTGACTCGCCTGCCGGCAACCGCATGGCGGATTGCCGCATGTGGAGGGACTTGTCTATGATCATGTTCATTCCAGATGGGGTGCGTTGCCACCATGAAAGCCGTTCAAGTCACTTTCGACGAAGCGCTGCTCGAGCGGCTCGATCGACATCCCACGGTCCGGGAACGGGGCCGCTCGGCGGTGCTGCGGGAGGCCGCGGTCGATTATCTGAACCGCCAGGACGCCGAAGAGATTGCTCGCCGGTATCGAGCGGGGTATCGCGATACCACCGGCCTGGATGACGATCTCGAAGGATGGGCCGCCGAAGGGGCATGGCCGGGGGATTGATGGTCAAGCCCCGTCGAGGCGAGATCTGGCAGTACCGATTCGGGCCGCCCGACAAGCGGCGGCCTGTCGTCATCCTGACTCGCCAGGAGGTTCTTCCCCTGCTGCGCACCGCGATGGTGGCGCCGATCACGTCGACGATCCGAGGGCTGCCGAGCGAAGTGATCGTCGGTACCGGCGAAGGCCTGAAACGCGATTCGGCAATCAACCTCGATCACGTCCAGACCGTCGAGCAGCGGCTCCTGCACCACTTCATCGGCTCTCTGAGCGAGGCGAAGATGCGCCAGGTGTGTCGCGCGCTCTCCCTCGCCACCGGCTGTGGATGACGAGCGCCGGCCGAATCCGGGTCACGGACCCGCGTCCTCCTTCACGGCGACCGGCTCCTTCGAGCCGATGACCATGACCGGCATCATCTACCTGTCGATCAGCCTGCCCTCCGCCCTCGCCACCAAGGCCCTCGAGCGGCGCCTCGGCACGGTCTGAACGGGGATGGAGCGTGGAACGAGTCCACCTCTCCGCGCCGAGGTCCCGATACGCACCACACGGTCGAAGAGCGCCGCGTCGCCGGAACGGCGACCGGATTCGCGGTGGATCACAGGAGCGGTCCTCGCCCCCTTCAGGCGCGGAGCGTTCGCACGTAGCGCTCCATCCGATCGCACGCTTCGCGCAGGACCGGCTCCGGGGCGGTGAGGCTCACCCGTACGTGACCGGCCGCGTTCTCGCCGAAGGTCGCGGTGGGAAGGACGGAGACGGCCTCCGCATCGAGGAGTCCCCACGCGAAGTCGGGGTCGGAGAGGCCGGTGCCGCGCACGTCGACCATCGCGTACATCCCGCCCTGGGGCCACCGGCAGGAGAGCCCGGGACAGGCATTGATCCGCCGGCACAGGAGGTCCCGGCGCCTGCGATACTCCCGGCGCATGGCCTCGAGCTCCTCGAACTCCCGGGTCAGCGCAAAGTGGCCCGCGTCCTGGGTGAACTGCGCCACCCCGAAGACCATCGAGAGAATGAGATTGGTCAGATGCTTCGACAGGGGCGGCGGCCCGACCGCCCAGCCCAGGCGCCAGCCCTGCATCGCGTGCGATTTCGACAGGGAGTTGATCGTGACGGTGCGATCGGCCATCCCGGGAAGCTTCGCGATCGCGACGTGCTCGACGTCGTAGGTGAGGCTCGCGTAGACCTCGTCGCTGATCACCCACAGGTCGTGGCGCCGGGCGATGGCGGCGAGCGCCGCCGCCTCCTCCCGGGAGAGGACCCGACCGGTCGGGTTGTGCGGCGAGTTGAGCAGGATCGCGCGGGTGCGCGGCGTCACTGCGCGCCCGATGGCGTCGGGGTCGAAGCGAAAGCCTTCCGCCGACCGGAGCGGCACGCCGACGCGCACCGCGCCCGGCGTCTCGATCACGCCATCGTAGGTGACGTAGCGCGGCTCGCAGACGATGACCTCCTCACCAGGGTCGACCAGGCACAGGACGCTCGCGAAGAGCGCGCTCTGCGCGCCGGTGAACACCACCACCTGCCCCGCCTCGACCCGCTGCCCGGTGAGCGCCTCGTGGTGGCGGGCGATCGCCTCGCGCAGTGGCTGGTCGCCCTCGGTGGCGGCATAGCGCGTGCGTCCCCGCCGCAGGCTGCGCTCGGCCGCCTCCACGATCGCGGTCGGGGTGTCGAAGTCCGGATCGCCGACGCCGAGCAGGATCACCTCCTCGCCCGCCTCGAGGCGCCGCCGGGCGTGGTAGTGGATCTCCCAGACCTGCGAGGAATCGACGTCGAGGCGCCGGGTGAGGGCCGAGTAGCGCGTCCCTGCCATCGCGGACGCCTCCATCAGCTTCCAGGGCCTCGGGGTTCGGCGACGATCACGATCTCGGCGCCGCGGGGCTCGCGGTCCGCGCCGCTGATCGCGCCGATTCGGGAGGGACAGGCCGAGCACACGAGAATGAGATCCATCAGGCATTCGAGCTCGACGTAGTCGCCGGCGGCGGCGCTCGCGGGGCGGTCGCTCAGCTCTCCTTCGGCAGACACGTCCGCATGCTCGTAGAGGTTCCACGGGCAGGGCGCCGGCGCATCGGACACCCCGTGTGCGCCGAGCGCCGCCCTCAGGTTGTCCTCGCAGTTCGGAGTCGGGCTCAGGAAGCCGAAGAAGCGGTTCCCTTCCGCGCTGCACGCCGCGTGCAGGGTGTCGTGACGACCGGGAGAAGTGTCCTCGACGATGCGCAGGATGGGCCGGAAACGGTTCGTCACCAGCACGTCGCCGGCCCGGAAGAAGAGCCGATAGGTGGCGGAGCGGCTGTGCGCCATCGAGAGGTGCTCTCCCGCGTCGGAAGCGCGGAAGGCCCAGGTGTCCACCACCTGCCCACCTTCGCTGTTCACCACCCGGACCCGGCGGCCCGCCGCGACCCGCACCGCCCGCGCCGTCTTCGCCGGCACCACGATGCGCTCACCGCCCTCATCCGCTCTCATCGTGATCGCTGCCCCGTCGATGCCCGGCTCGGGCGGCGCGCAATGTTAGCCCGCGGAAGGCCCGGTGTGTCAGCGGCAGGGCCCCGCGCACCGCCGCCGTGGAGGGAAGACACGCGGCGGCGGCGGCAATAGGATATGCGCCGGTTCCGTCCCCCGGGGCCGAGCGTCCGCATCCGTGATCGGTTAACGAACTTGCGTCCCGGAAAGTCAATGGATTCCCGCGAAGCTCGTCCCCGACCCCGATCGGGGGAACGGCAATGACGAAGACCACACCCGGGACGCCATACTTCCCGTCACTCCCGCGGAAGCGGGAGTCCACGTGCATGCGCCCTGACCGAGCACGGAGGCGGGCGCCCGGGCCTCCCGGGCGCGGGCCGTTCGGCGCGAAGTGACAAATCGAGGAGACCTGACATGGCCGGATACTGGATCGTGCGAAGCTCGGCAATCGAGAACCAAAACGCTTTCAACGAGTACGCGGGGCGCTGGGCGCCGATTGCGGAGAAGTACGGGGCACGCTTCATCGCGGGCCGGGAAGGCGCGCACGAGACGCGCGAGGGCGAGGACTTCGCCCGGGTGCTGCTCGTTCAGTTTCCGAGCTACGAGCAGGCGAGGGCCGCCTATGACGACCCGGAGTACCAGGCCGCCCTGCCCTTTGCGCGCGACGCCTACGCCCGCCGCGAGCTCGTCATCGTCGAGTCCGGCTGAAGATCGCTCCGCGAGCACCCACCCTCCCCGGAGGCGGGGCGGGGCGCGTCGCCGGGCTCCCGTCCATGGCGCGTCGCCGGGCGCGAAGCGGGCGATACGGGGGAGACGGGAGCGCCCCTTCGCGCTATGTTGGGCGGGTCGCAGTCCTCGGGGGGCCGACTGCCCATGAGCGCTTCCATCCCTTCCGCGGCCGGGACCGCCGCGCACGCGGGTCCGGCCGCGGTCGCGAACCGGTCGAGCCTGGCCTCGCACCGCCTCGACTTCGAAGAGATCCCGGTCGTCGACCTCGCCCCGATGTACGGATCGGAGCGAGACGCGATGGAAAGGTGCGCGGGAGCGCTCCGCCGGGCCGGCACGGAGGTCGGGTTCTTCTACATCGTGAACCACGGAGTGGAGGATGCCACCGTCCGCGCCGCCCTGGAGCAGACTCGGCGCTTCTTCGCCCTGCCGGAGGAGGCCAAGCGCGCCTACGACCTCGCACGCACGCGGCGGCATCGGGGCTACGTCCCCTTCGCGGCGTTGAGCGCGGACCCCGGCGCCGAGCCGGATGTGCAGGAAGCCTACGAGGTCGGGCTCGAGCTCCCCGCCGACGATCCCCTCCATGTCGCCGGCAACCCGCTCTACGGCCCCAACGTGTGGCCCCGCGAGCTCCCCGGCTTCGCCGGAGACGTCTACCGCTACTTCGAGGAAGTGCTCGCGCTCGGCCACGCGCTCTTCCGGGCCTTCGCCATCGCCCTCGGCCTCCCGGACGAGTTCTTCGAGCCGCACATCACGCGGCCGATGGCCCAGCTTCGCCTCATCCACTACCCTCCCTCGGAGCACGAAGTGCGCAGTGCGAAGACGCTCGGCGTCGGGGCCCACACCGACTACGAGTGCTTCACCATCCTGTGGCAGAACGCGCCGGGCCTGCAGGTGCAGAACACCTCCGGGGACTGGATCGAGGCCCTGCCGGTCCCCGGCAGCTTCGTCGTGAACATCGGCGACATGATGCAGCGCTGGACCAACGACCTCTTCGTCTCGACCCCCCACCGGGTGGTCAATCCGCCGCGCACTGCCCGCTACTCCTTTCCGATGTTCTTCGGGACCAACCACGACACCGTGGTGCGCGTGCTCCCGGAGTGCACCTCTCCGTCGAATCCGCCGCGCTATCCGCCCACCCACGCGGGCTACTGGACCGAGACGATGCACACCCACGTGTACACCTACCGGCGGGACGAGCGCGGCACGATCCCGAACCCGGAGCTCGCCTGAGTCAGGCTCCGTTCTCCAAATCTTCTCGACAAATAGTCTCAACCCTCTGAATTCATTTCATTTATGACATTAGAGTCGAGATTGCTTCAAGTTTCGCTGCCCCGGCCGCCGTCACGAGGACTCACCGGGAGTGGCCCGGCGGGCAGGTTGGGGCTCCCCCTCCGGCGCCCCCCGCGGCACCCGGGTTTCGGAGCCATGCCCGCTCCGCCTTGCACTGAAGGCGGGGGCCTTCACGCCGCTCGACGTTGACGTTCAGGCCGCCAAGCGAGGATCCCACGCACCATGACCACTCCCAGAGAAGTGTTCTTCGAGCCCGAGGAGTACGCGCGCCGCATCGCCAGGGTGCAGGCCGCGATGGCCGGAGCGGGACTGGATCTCCTGGTGACCCCCAGCCCCGGGAACATCTGCTATCTCAACGGCTACGTATCGATGAACGTGCTCGACATCATGTTCCTCTGCGTGCCCGCCGAGGGCGACGCGGTGTTCTACATCTGGCAGTTCGAGCGCGGCCGGGCCCAGTCCACGGTGACCGGGAGCGAGACGGTGTGCTGGGACACCGGAGTGGAGCCGATCGGGTTCGTGGCCGCGGACCTCTCCCGCCGCGGACTCGCGCGGGGCCGGGTCGGCATGGACATCGGCAGCATCCACACCTCCTTCGAGGTGGTGCGGGGCATGCTGGACGCACTCGACGCCGAGCCCTGCCGGGGCATCGTGGAGACGGTGCGCCTCGTCAAGTCCCCGCCGGAGCTCGCCTGCATTCGCGCGGCGGCCGCCCTCACCGACGCCGGCGCGCGGGCCGCGATCGAGGCGGTGGAGGAAGGGGCGAGCGACTGGGACATCGCGGCCGCGGCCCAGGCCGGCCTCGCGCGGGCGGGCTCCGAGTTCTACTCCCTGGAACCCATCATCTGCGTTGCATGGCGGGCCGGCGCCCCCCACAGCCCCCGGGGAGGCACCCGGGTGGCAAGCGGCGACCCGGTGTTCATCGAGCTCTCGGGCGTCAAGGGGCGCTACCACGCGCCGCTGATGCGGACCACCTGCGCGGGTGCCCCTTCGCCGGGAGTGCGGGAGCTGGCGGACTACTCCAACGCGGTCTGCGAGGCCCTGCTCGAGACGATCCGCCCGGGCATAGCGGCCTCCGACGTCGCGGCGGCGGGGCGCAAGGTGCTCGCCCCCATCCGCGAGCGCATCGCGTTCCACGATCTCTACGCCTACCCGGTCGGGATCGCGTTCCCGCCGAACTGGATCGAGAACCCCGCCTTCTACCTCTCCGCCGCCAACCCGAACCCGCTCGAGAAGGGAATGGTGTTCCACCTGCCCCTGACCCTGCGCCGTCTCGGAGAGTACGGAGCCGGCTTCAGCGAGACGGTGATCCTCACCGAGGATGGCAACGAACCCCTGAGCCGGATCCCCCGTTCGCTCGACGCCTGAGGTCCTCCCGGCGCCGGCCCGCCCCCCGAGGGCCGGTTCAGCGGGTCGGCCCGCATCCGTGTTCGGTCAGCGCACATGGATTCCCGCCCCCGATCGGGGTCGAGGGCAAGCTTGCGCGGGAATGACGTTACTCGAATCGGGTGCTGTTCCCCGTCATTCCCGTAGCGGTTCCCCGTCATTCCCGCGCAAAGCCTGTCCCCAGCGAAAGCGGGGGCGGGAATCCATGTGCGCTTCTCCCGTCGTCTCGTCCCCCCGAAATCCCTGTCGAGCCGCAGCGCTATCCGCCGCCGCTTTGCCGTCGTTCCCGCAAAACCTGTCCCCGATCCCGATCGGGGAGCGGGAATCCATTGATTTTCCGAGACGCTGAATTCGTTGGCCGATCACGGACGGGTCGGCCCGGCGCTCGCTGCCACCGCGGCCTCCAGGGACTGGAACACCCACAGGGTGAGGCCCCAGATCACGTGGTCCAGGTAGCGGATGCCGGGCAGGCGCCTCGAGTCCCAAGGCACGGTGGTGCGGTGGGCCTCGCAGCGCAGGTGGGCGAGCGGGATCCAGTACGCGGCCTCGGTCTCCCAGCCGTCGGGGCACAGCTCGGGCAGACGGGGGCCCGCGTAGAAGACGAAGGAAGACAGCACCGGCACCGGCCGGTAGCCGGCGTAGCGGATCCGGCGGTCGTCGAGCCGACCCAGGTACGCGGCCTCCCGAAGGTCCAGACCGACCTCCTCGCGCGCCTCGCGCACCGCCGCCTCGCGAGCACCCGGGTCTTCCGGCGAGACCCACCCGCCCGGGAACGCCATGTCCCCCGACCAACGCTCGCCGGGACGCTCGGCGCGCTTGACGAAGCACAGACTCGGGTCCCGTTCCCGGCCACCCAACACCACCGCGACCGCGGCCCGGCCCCGAGGCAGCCGGGAACCGAGGATACGAAGCGGCTCCTGCTCCCGCAGGGCCCGCCGGATCGCGTTCAGCGTGCTCACCCCCTCCGGACCGACGCTCCGATCCCCGGGTCGTCGGGGGAACGCCTCAGACCTCGACCAGATCCCGCGGGATCCGGCTCAGGGTATTGTGGCCGCGGGCGGTTATCACGACGCTCTCGCTCACTGCGACGGTGAATCGTGCGTACTCGCGCAGGGTGATCGGCATGTGGAAGACCATCCCCGGCTCGAGCGGGACCTCGACCCCGCGGTAGAGGCTGAGGATGTTGCCCTCGCCCCAGTCCGGCGCGAAGGAAATCCCGAGGCTGTAGCCGGTGCGCTTGCGGTAGCCGGCGGTCTCGCCGTGCGCGTCGACGACCGCCTGCACCGCATGGTGAACCGCCGCGCAGGAGTTGCCCGGCTTCATCTCCGCGAGCCCCGCGTCGAGCGCCTCCCGGCACACTGCGTACACGCGCCGTGCCCGGGCGGCCACGCGGCCGAGCGCGACGCTGCGAAAGAGCGCCGCATGGTAGCGCTGATAGCAGCCCGCGGTCTCGAGGATGACGATGTCGCCGCCGCGCAGGCGCCGCCGGCGCCAAGTGGAATGGGGATTGCCCGATCGCGGCCCGGAGGAGACGAAGGGCTCCATCCCCACGTACTCCGAGCCGGCCGCTATGCTCGCCTGCATGACGGCCGCCGCCACGTCGTTCTCGTTCGCACCGGACCGAACCGCGTCGAGGCCCGCGGCCATCCCGGCGTCGTTGATCCGGCCGGCACGTACGATCGACGCGAGCTCCCGCTCCGACTTCACACGGCGCAGACACTCGACCAGGCCGCTTCCGTCCACGCTGCGCCCGAGCTTGCGCTTCAGGCGCTCGTAGAGGTTGACGGTCAGGAACCAGGCATTGCGGTCGATGGCGATGCGCTTGCCCCGGTAGCCGCGCGCAATGAGGACTTCGGCCACCGCTTCGGCGGGGTTGGCGTCATCGGCGTAGCCGACGATGGAGGAGAGGTAGGTGTTGGCGCGTGCGTTGAAGGCCTCCAGGCCCCGCAGCACCAGGAAGGATCGGCCTCGGGCGGGCACCGCCAGGCACTGGAAAGTGTAGTAG
>CAYFYD010000108.1:0-10618 GCA_964347195.1 uncultured Ectothiorhodospiraceae bacterium | reverse complement strand
AGCGTTTCGAGCGAAGTCGTCGTCAACCGAAGAAAGAGCTTCTGCATCAAGGAGCCACGCTGTCTGGCGGCGGTCGAGGACGCCCGCGAACTGATCTGCCCTGGCTCGGGGACACCCCGGGGTGTTCCTGAGCGCTGATGGACCCCCACGAACATCTCCGCTCCCAGGTCGCGCCCCCGGGCTCGAACCTCCACTATGCCCTGCTCTTCGCCTCCCCCCGCGATCACCGGCCCCTGTGCGCGGTGGCCGCCTGGCAGCAGGAGGCGCGCCTGCTCGCGTTCGCGCCCCGGGACCGAGGCGTTGCGCTCGCCCGCATCGACTGGTGGGGGGAGGAAGTCCGGCGACTGCGGGCCGGCGCGCCCCGCCACCCCGTCGCCCGGGCGCTGGCCGGCGACGGGGGCGCCTCGTGCGATGCGGCGAGCGAGCGCATGCGCCGCATGCTGGACACCGTCCGCCGGCTCGTCCTCGAGGAGCGGGCGATGGAAGAGGCAGCGTTGTGGCAGCATTGCGACGCGCTCGGCTCGGAGGGAGAGAAGATGATGGCGGACGCGCTCGCGCCGGCCCGCCGGGAAGCGCCCGGCGTCTTCGAGGAGCTGGGCCGCGGCCTGGAGATGCTCGAGCTCACCCGGCCCCCACCCGGCCATCCGCGCATCACGCCGCGCATGGTGCCCATCGCCCGGGACGAGGCGCTCCGCGAAGGTCCCGGGAAGGCTCCCCCCGGTCGCTGCAACCTCGCGATGCGCGCCCTCCTCCGGGCGCGCGGCGAACGTACGCAGTGCCTGCTCCGCGAGGCGCTGCGGCGGCGGGCCGAAGCGGCCGAGCCCCCGGAGAGAAGCCGGTTGGTCCTGGCCCGCCTCGCCCTCCTCCACCTCGGCGTCCTCTCGCGCACCGGCTACCGGCGCTGGGACACCGCCCCCTCTCCTCTTCGCAAGCTCTGGACCGCCTGGCGGGCGGCGCAGCACTACCGTTGAGCACCCCGATCGCGCCGGCGCTGCCCGAGCACTACGTGCCGGCGCACGACGAGCTCGCGGGACGGGTCATCCTCGTCACCGGGGCGACCGGCGGACTCGGCCGGGAGGCGGCCCGCGCGATGGCGGCGAGCGGGGCCGAGGTGGTCCTCCTCGGACGCAGCCTCGCGCGTCTCGAAGGGCTCTACGACGAGATAGAGGGAGCCGGAGCGGGCCGGGCCGCCATCTATCCCATGAACCTCGCGGGTGCTCAACCCGGCGACTACACGGAGCTCGCCGCCCGGCTCGAACGCGAGTACGGGCGCATCGACGGCCTGCTCCACGGCGCCGCGGTCCTCGGCGGCCTGGCCGCGCTCTCGCGCTATCCGCTCGAGCGGTGGGCGGAGGTCCTGCAGGTCAACCTGAACGCCTGCTTCCTGCTCACCCGCGCCTGTCTGCCCCTGCTCGAGCGCGCCCCCGATCCGGTCGTCGCGTTCGTGGGCGACGAGGGCGCGCGTCGCGGCCGCGCATACTGGGGCGCCTACGGCGTATCCAAGGCCGCGGTGGAGACGCTCTCCCGGGTCCTCGCCGACGAGCTCGAGTGCAACTCGCGCACCCGGGTGCTCTGCCTCGACCCCGGCCCGATGCGCACCGCGCTCCGCGCCCTGGCCTACCCCGCGGAGGCGCCCGATGCGTCGTCCGCTCCCGCCGAGCGGGCGCCGGCGCTGGTCTTCCTCTTCGGGCCGCGCGGCCGCCGCCTCGGCAGCGAGTCCTTCGACTTGAGGCCGCGATGAACGCCACGGACCCGACCCCCACCGACCGCTCGAGCCCCCCGGCAGGAGCATGCGACCCGCGGTGCAGCCGTCCTCGTGCAAACGCTGCGAACGTGGAACCCGAGGCTCGGGATTCGTCGGCCGAAGTGGATTCCCGCGGACCCTGTCCCCGACCCCGACCGGGGGCGGGAATCCATCACCTGACTCCAGCATTTCAAACCCCGACACTCGAGGCGGAAGACCCCACGCAGCGCATCGACTGCGCCTGGCGCCTCGGGCTCGCGCACGCCCTTCAGACCACCCTGGAGGTCGGACGCACGGTGGAGCTCTTCGCGCAGCACAGTGCCCGGATCGTCGCCCACGACGCGCTGACCCTCAGCGTGCCCCGGGCGGGGCTGCACCTCACGCGCGGCCGGCCGGGCGCCCGCCGGCACCGGGTCGAGCTCGCGCTCGAAGACCACTTCCCCGTCCGGCTCACCTTCTCTCGCCGGCCCCCCTTCGACGCTCGGGAAGTCCGGGCCCTGGAGGCCATGAGCGCCGACCTCGCCCGGCCGCTCGACAACGCCCTGCGCTTCCGGGAGGCGTGCCGGGCGGCGACCCGGGATCCCCTCACCGGGGCGGCCAACCGCGCGTGCCTCGATCGCATGCTCGAACGGGAAGTACGCCTCGTGCGGCGCCACGGGGATCCGCTCGCCCTGCTCATGGTCGATGTGGACCGCTTCAAGCAGGTCAACGACCGCTTCGGCCACCTCGCCGGGGACCGGTGCCTGGCGGCGATCGCCCGCTGCATCTCGGGCTGCATCCGCCGCAGCGACGCGCTCTTTCGCTACGGCGGGGAGGAGTTCTGCGTGCTGCTCCCGCGCACCGGGGGCCGCGGGGCGCGGCGCCTCGCCGAACGCGTGCGGGACGCGACCGGCCGGCTGCGCATCCCGTCCGGCGCGGAGACGATCCGCTTGAGCGTCAGCCTCGGCGTGGCCGCGCTCGGTCCCGGCGACGGCGCGGCGGATCTGCTCGGCCGGGCCGACTCCGCCCTCTACCGGGCCAAGCGCGCGGGCGGCAACCGGGTCTCCGCTTCCGGGCATCCGTGTTCGGTCAGGGCACATGCACGTGGATTCCCGCTTGCGCGGGAATGACGGAGAAACAGCTCCCGAGACGGGGAACAGTCCCTCGATTGGAGTATCGTCATTCCCACGCAAGCTTGCCCCCGGCCCCGATCGGGAGCGGGAATCCATCGACCTCCCGGGACGCAAAATCGTTGACTGATCACGAATGCGCTCCCGGGGGAAGGCCCGGCCGGCCGGCACCTGGCTCCCGGGATCGCGATCGACTCGGACCCGGCGCAGAGTGCCCCTCCCCTTGACACCCTGCCCGTGGCCCACCCTCGCCCCTCGACCCATCCCCCTCCCGACGCCATGCGTTCGCCGAGCCTCCGGCAGGGGGAGAGGGCCCGCCCGCTCCCGGTGAGGATCGCGGCCCTTCCCCGTCGGGCCGGGTCAGCCGGAGAGCGGTAGCGCGGAGGGATCCTCGAGCACTCGGAGCAGGTCGTCTTCGCCGAGCACCGGGAGCCCGAGGCGCTCCGCCTTGTCGAGCTTCGAGCCCGCCGCCTCGCCCGCGACGACGTAGTCGGTCTTCCGGGAGACCGAGCCGGTGACCTTGGCACCGTGGGCCTCGAGGCGCTCCTTCGCCTCGCTTCGCCCCATCGCGCCGAGGGTGCCCGTGATCACGAAGGTCTTGCCCGCGAGCGGCGAAGGCGCGTCCCGCTCCATCGCCGGCCAGACCAGGATCCGGGCGAGGCGCTCCACCAGAGTGCGGTTCTTCTCGTTGCCGAGGAAGGAGCGGATGTTGGCGGCGACCACCGGTCCCACGTCGGGGACCTCCTGCAGGGCTTCCTCGCTCGCATCGAGCAAGGGCGCGAGCTCGCCGAAGTGCCGGGCGAGGGCGGCGGCGGTCGCCTCCCCCACGTCGCGGATGCCGAGGCCGTAGAGGAAGCGGGGCAAGGCGGTCTGCCGGCTGCGTTCGAGCGCCTCGACGAGGTTGCCGGCCGACTTCTCCGCCATGCGCTCGAGCGCCGCGACCGCATCGGCGTCCAGCCTGTCGTAGAGATCGGCCACGTTCTCGACCATGTTCCGTTCGACGAGCTGATCGACCAGCTTCTCCCCCAACCCCTCGATGTCGAGCGCGCGGCGGCTCGCGAAGTGGAGGATCGCCTGCTTGCGCTGCGCGGGGCAGGACAGACCGGCCGTGCAGCGCACTGCGCTCTCTCCCTCCGAGCGCAGCGCGGGCGCCCCGCACACCGGACACTCCGCGGGCAGCCTGAACGGCACGGTGTCCTCGGGACGGCGCTCGGGCAGCACCCGCACCACCTCCGGAATGACGTCGCCGGCGCGGCGCACGATCACCGTGTCGCCGGCCCGAACGTCCTTGCGGTCCACTTCGTCCTGGTTGTGGAGGGTGGCGTTGGTCACCGTGACCCCCGCCACCTGCACCGCTTCGAGGCGCGCGACCGGGGTCAGGGTGCCGGTGCGCCCGACCTGCACGTCGATGGCGCGCACCACCGTGAGCTCCTCCTGGGCGGGGTACTTGCAGGCCACCGCCCAGCGCGGCGCCCGCGACACCGCCCCGAGGGCGCGCTGCTGGTCGCTGCGGTTGACCTTCACCACGATGCCGTCGATGTCGAAGTCGAGCGCGTCGCGGCGCCGGCCGATCGCCTCGTAGTAGGCGAGGCAGCCCTCCACGCCCCGGACCACCTGGAGCTCCCGCGACACCGGGAAGCCCCACTCGCGCAGCCCCTGCGTCATCTCCCGATGGGTGTCGAAGCCGGGGTGGCCCTCGATGCGCCCGAGCCCGTGGAAGAACACACTCAGCGGTCGCGACGCGCTGATCGCGGGGTCGAGCTGGCGCAGGCTCCCCGCGGCGGCGTTGCGCGGGTTGGCGTACACCTTCTCGCCCGCCGCCCGCTGCCCCGCGTTCAGGCGCTCGAAGCCGGAACGGGTCATGAACACTTCCCCCCGCACCTCGAGCATCCGCGGGGGCGTGCCGCCCCGCAGGCACAGCGGCACCGCGGCGATGGTGCGCAGGTTCCGGGTCACGTCCTCGCCACGCTCTCCGTCGCCGCGCGTCGCACCCCGCTCGAAGCGCCCGTCCACATAGACGAGGCTCGCCGCGAGGCCGTCGAGCTTGGGCTCCAGGGCGTACTCGACCTCCTCGACCTCGAGCCGCTCGCGCACCCGCCGGTCGAAGTCGTGGAGCTCCGCCTCGCCGAAGGCGTTGCCGAGCGACAGCATGGGCGTCGCGTGCACCACCTCGGCGAACTCGGATTGCGGTCTCGCGCCCACGCGCCGGGTGGGGGAGTCCGGCGTCCGGAGCTCGGGATGCGCCGTCTCCAGGGCCACGAGCTCACGCATCAGGCGGTCGTACTCGGAGTCCGGGATCTCGTGGTCGTCGAGGACGTGGTAGCGGTAGTTGTGGTAGTCGATCGTCTCGCGGAGCTCGGCCGCACGCGCCGCCGCCCCGGCCGCGGGACGCGGAGACGGTTCCGCGTCCGCTGCGCTTCCCTTCCCGCTCCGCGTCTCCCGGTCCGGCGCCGGCCGGGGCCGGTGCGGCTCAGACACGCAGCAGACGCCTCCGCCCGAAGTCGGCGATCTGCTCGCGCAGATGATTGAGGGCCTGCGCGGTCAGCTTGCTGCGGGTCTCGTCGCAGAGCTGGGCGTCGAGCGCCTTCGCGAGCGCACGCGCCGTCTCCACCATCGTCGCGAAGGCGTCCCCCGGGTCCTTCGGCCCCGGCAGGCGCATGAAGAGGCCCACTCCAGGCGTCTGGATCGAATCCATGGTCTCGAGGTCGAACACTCCCGGTTCGACGATGTTGACGGCGCTGAAGAGGGGTCCCACGCCCGCCGGCGCCGGGCTCGGATAGCGATGGAAGACGCGATCTTCGCCGTGGCGCAAGCCCTGCGTCTCGAGGGCGGCACGCAGCGCGTCGCCTTCGATCCGCTCGCCCTTCGGTGCCAGCACGGTGAGAATGACCACCAGGGTCTCCGCCGGGGGCTCGTCGTCTTCCGGGACGGTCTCTCCCTCCCCGTCCTCCGCCTCCCGAGAGGCGTCCGTCGACAGGTCGAAGCGGTCCATCTCCATGTGCTCGGGACCTTCGCGCGTTGCGCGCAGTCCTTCCAGGCCGCCGGCGCTCCCCGTGAGCTCCGGCGCGGAGAGGTCCGGATCCCGTGCGGAATCTCCCGGAGCAGGACCCGGAAAGGCAGGGCGCCGCCGGCGGCGCGGGGTCCGGGTCCGCGCCGCCGGAGACTCTTGCGTGCCTCGCCCGGCTTTCTCGCGGGCGGCTTTCGGGGAACCGGTGCTATCTCCGAGGGGCGCGCGACCTCCATCGCCGCTCCTCTCGCCGTCTCCGGGGAAATCGACTCCGAGCGGCGGCAGCCCCGGCTCCCCGCGCTCGTCTTCCGGGTCCCCACCGAGCTCCAACGGCAGGTTCTCGCCCTTCCGGATGCGGAGCGGGACGGAGGGCTCTTTCCGCGCCGGGAGCGCGCGTGAGGCCCGGCCCTTCCCGTTGCCTCGCGCGCGAGCGCGACGGGATCCGGCACGAAACGGGCCGCTCCGGCGCCGGGCGTACACGCTCCAGAGCCAGATGACGACGATGAGCAGGAGCCCCGAGGCCAGGATAACGAGCCGGAGGGCGTCGCTCATGCTCCCTCCGTCCCGGCCGCCGGCAACCGGGCACCGCCGGTGCGTGGAGACGCATCGGGCGCAACCCGTCCCCGGATGCGCGTCGCCGGGGCAGGGGGCGTTCGCGGCGTTCGAGACATGGCGGATGCGCTGGGGCCTGTCAACACCAAACCCGGACGAGTCTCATGAAGTAATCGGCAATCAATGAGTCACGATCGGCCCACCGAGCAAGCGGCGGGGGTTCTCTGCGTATCGGTCACTATCGGGCAATTGACAATCCATCCTGATTCCCCTCGAATCCAAGCAGCATTCAGGATCCTGATTACGCACCATCCTCAGCCCGGCTGCGGACCCGCCAGGGGACCGCGTGCGGAAGCCCGCCGGCGAGCACGAGAGGACCCGCCCGCCGGCCAGCGGGGTCGCAGTGTCCCGGCTGAGCTCGGGAATGCGCGGCCCGGCGGTCGAAAGCCGAGCTTCGTACGTAATCAGGTAATCCATTGATGTATCCAAGGTACAACACCGCGCGACGGGAGTTGAACAGGCCCCGAGGAGACGGAGCCTACTGCGCCGCCATCTCCACCGCCTCGTCGAGGTCCACGGTGACCAGACGCGAGACGCCGGGCTCGTTCATCGTGACCCCGATGAGCTGCTGGGCGATCTCCATCGAGATCTTGTTGTGGGTCACCATCACGATCTGGAGTCGATCCGCCATCTCCTCGACCAGATCGCAGAAGCGCACGACGTTCGCATCGTCCAGCGGCGCGTCGACCTCGTCGAGCAGGCAGAAGGGCGCCGGGTTGAGCTCGAAGATCGCGAACACCAGCGCGATCGCGCAGAGCGCCTTCTCACCGCCCGAGAGCAGGGCGATGTTCGTGTTGCGCTTTCCCGGGGGCCGCGCCATCACCGCGACTCCGGTGTCGAGGAGGTCCTCGCCGGTGAGCACGAGCCGCGCCTCTCCGCCGCCGAAGAGGCGGGGGAAGGTCCGCGCGAGGCCGGCGCTGACCTTTTCGAAGGTGGTTGCGAACCGGGCGCGCGTCTCGCGGTCAATCTTGCGGATCGCGGCGTTCAGGGTCGCGAGCGCCTCGGACAGGTCCTCGTGCTGGGCGTCGAGGTAGGCCTTCTGCTCGGCGAGCTCCTCGTGCTCCTCGATGGCGGCGAGGTTGATCGGCCCGAGCCGGGAGACGCGCCGGGCGAGCTCCTCGAGGCGAGTCTCCCAAGCCTCCTCGCTCGCCTGCGGATCCAGGCCCTCGAGCACGTCCCGTACCTGGACGCCCCTCGCCTCGAGCTGCTCGGCCAGCGTCTCCCGGCGCACCGCCACTTCCCGGCCCGCCATGCGCTGGCACTCCAGGCTCTCCCGCTCCTCTTCCATTCGCAACGCGCGCTGCTGCCGCTCCCGCTCGCTCGAGGCGAGACGACCCTCGGCCTCCTCGACCTCGGCGCGCGCGCCGCGCAACTGGTCCTCGAAGCCGCTCTTCCGCTCCAGACCGTCCTGCAGCCGGCGTTGCGCCTCCCGCGCCGGGCCCTCGCTCTCCTTCATCTCCCGTTCGAGGTCCTGGCACCGCGCCTCGCCGCCGGCAATGCGCTTGCGGCTCTGCTCGATGCCGCTTTGCAGGCTCTCGCAACGCGCCCTGAGCGCCTCGACTCTCAGTCCCACCTCGTAGAAAGCGTCGCGCGCCGCCTGCCAGCGTTCTCTCGCCTGATCCAGGCGCAGCCGATGCGGCTCGCGCCCCTCCCCCCAGGCGTCGCGCTCTCGGGCGAGGCGCGCGGCCTCCAGGGAGGTCGCGCGGACCCCCTCCCGGGCCGCCCGTTCGCCACGCTGCTGCTCTTCGATACTCGCCGCGAGCTCCTGCTGCTCGACCCCCACCTCGACGAGGCGGCGGCTGGTCTGCTCGAGCCGCGCCTCCCGCGCGCCGAGCTCCGATCGCAGGGCGGCGACGCGCTCATGGGCCTGCGAGAGCCGCTCCTGCGCCCGGCTCTGCTCCTGCTCCAGCGCGCCGAGCCGACCCTCGCTGGCCCCCCGTTCCCGTTCCAGGGTATCGACCTCCTCTGCGAGGACGATGCACTCGTGGTCGATCTCCTCGAGCTGCTGCCGGCGCTCCAGCACTCCGGCTTCGGCAGCCCCCCGGGCGAGGCGCACCCAGTCGCGCCCCAGCCAGACCCCGGTGCGGGTGACGATGCTCTCCCCGAGCTCGAGCTCCGCCTGCAGGGCGAGCGCCTCGTCGAGGCTCTCGACGGCGTGGACCCCGTGAACCAGCGTGCCCAGGCGCTCCTCGGGCCGGACGTGCCGGCGAAGCGGCACCGCGGGTGCACGGAGCTCTGGCGCCCCCTCCGGAGCCGGGCCGGGGCGGAAGAGCGTCACCTCCCCTTCCTGGAGGGATTCCAGGGCGCGGGCGTGGTCCGTCGTCTCCCCCACGCACAGCGCCTGCAGGCGCGGCCCGAGCACCGATTCCACCGCGCGTTCCCACCCCGGGGAGGTGCGCACCACTTCCGCCAGGCGCGCCTCCCCCACCAGACCCCGACCCTCGAGCCACTGTGTCGCGCCCGCCCGGGCCTCGCCGAGCGCCTCGCGCTGAAGCCGCTCGAGCGCCGCCTGCCGGCCGCGCAGCGCCTCCAGCACGGCCCGCTTCTCGTGCAGGGTCCGGGCGAGGACCTCCTGCTCCTCCCGGCCGGCGCGCACCGCGTCGAGCGACTCCCCGAGGCGCCGCCCGAGCGCATCGAGCGACGTCTGCTCGGCGTCGAGACGCTCGCGCGTTTCGGCCCGTGCCTTCTGCAACGGCGCGATGGCGAAGCGCCCGCGCTCCTCCGCCAGCCGGGCCGCCCGCGCGACGCTGGCCGTGAGTCTCTCCTCGGAGTACTGGAGGCGGGACTGCTCCGCCCGCGCACCGTGCGACGCCTCTTCCGCGCGGTCCCGGATTGCCTCCCACTCCGCCTGCCACGCCCGCATCGCCTCTTCGCTCTGGCGCAGCGCCGCGCGCGCCTCCGCGGTGGCGCGCTCCACGCGCTCCATCTCCTCGCGCTCCCGGGCGGAGGCCGCCTCGCGCGCTTCGAGCCGTTCGCGTTCCTCGCGCGCTTCACTCCGGCTGCGGGCGAGCTCCGCGCGCTCGCGCCCGAGCGCCTGCTCGGCGCGTTCGCGTTGCTGCCCGAAGCCCCGGATCTGCTCCTCCGCCCGCGCGATCCCGGTGCCCGCATCGAGCACTTGGCGGTAGAGCTCGTTGAAGGCATCGCTCGCGGCCTGGTGCGCGGCGCGAGCGTGCTCGAGCCCGGCCTCCGCCCGCCGCTGGGCGGCGAGCGCCGCATCCAATGCCCGTTCCCGGACGCCGAGCGCGCGCTGGTGGGCGGCGACCTCGGCATCGTGGCGGCGCCAGCGCTGCGCGACGAGCTCGGCCTCGATGACGCGCTCCTCTTCCTTGAAGACCTCGTAGCGCTCCGCGATCGTCGCCTGGCGCTTCAGGTGCACGAGGCGCCGCCCGATCTCCTCCCGCCGATCGCTCAGGCGGTCCAGGTTCTCGCGGGCGTGGCGGATGCGGTTCTCCGTCTCGCGGCGGCGCTCGCGGTACTTCGAGATCCCCGCCGCCTCCTCGAGGAAGATCCGGAGCTCCTCCGGCCGGGCTTCGATGAGACGGGAGATCGTGCCCTGCTCGATGATGGTGTAGCTGCGCGGGCCGAGTCCGGTGCCGAGGAACACGTCCATCACGTCCCGGCGGCGGCACTGCGTGGCATTGAGGAAGTACAGGGACTGGCCCTCGCGGCCGACCTGACGCTTGATCGAGATCTCGGAATAGCCGGCATAGCGCCCGCCGAGGCGGCCGTCGCCGTTGTCGAAGACCAGCTCGACCGAAGCCCGGGAGACGGGTGGCCGGGTGTGGGAGCCGGTGAACACCACATCGGCCATCGACGTGCCGCGCAGATGACGGGCGGAGAGCTCGCCCATCACCCAACGTACAGCGTCGATGATGTTCGACTTGCCGCAGCCGTTGGGGCCGACAATACCGATCAAACTACCGGGAAAGGCAATCGTGGTGGGATCGACGAAGGACTTGAAGCCCGCCAGCCGGACTTTGCGCAGGCGCATCTACTCTGGAGTGCTCGCACGCATGTCGATCGACATCCACCGATGCTACAACAACTTGGCGTGCCGCGCGAAGCGACGCCGCCGGAAAGCAGGGCTCTTCGAAAGTCGGCTTGACGGCTTCAGACTCCGAGCTTCGGGATTGGTTGACCGGGATG
>CAYFYD010000107.1:0-10652 GCA_964347195.1 uncultured Ectothiorhodospiraceae bacterium | reverse complement strand
CATCGCCTGATTCCAGTACTTCGAACCCCGCAACTCGACTTCTGAATGGCCCTGCTCGCAGGACCCTGGTCCGAAGCGCTCCCGGGACCGGAGCCCGACGACGCAAGGGCCAGAGGACGGGCGGAAGAGACGCCGCTCCCGGCGCCTCCGACCCCGCGCCGGCCGCGCCGCCGCCCGCGCTCCGTCGAGGGACCCGGGCCGGCGGACTCCCTGCCCCGGCTCGGCGGGAGCATCGCCGGCACCTCCGCTCTGCGCCACCATCGCGGCGCCGCCGCAGGCCACCGGGCTCACACTCGTCGCCGCCACGCCGGCGGCCCCGGTCGCAGCCGCCCGGGCGGCATCCCTCGGGAAGGCCGGTGCATCCGCCCGCCTCCCGCGTCACCCCGCGGGGGCGACCGACATGGGGGTGACGAACACCCGCCTCGCCTGCTCCGGAGACAACGCGACCTCGCGCCCACCGGCGCTGACCTGCACCGAGTCCTTCGCGCTGCGGACCACCCGCAACGGCGCCTTCGGCAGCAACCCCCGCTCCGTGAGCTCGAGCAGGATGTCGCTCCGGTCGTCGTCGAGCATCGAGACGCGCCCGGCCACCCCGGCTTCGAGCTCGGTCAACGGAACGGCCGCGAGCGGCCTCCAGTCCGCGCTTCCGCGCGGTATGCGATGTCCGTGCGGGTCGAAGGCGGCATCGTCGAGGCTACGCTGCATGTACTCGAGGGTCTCGGAGTCGACTTCGTGCTCGAGCGCTTCCGCGGCGGCGTGAAGATCGGCCATCCCGTAGCCCTGGACCTGATAGAGGTAGCTCTCGATGACGCGATGCCGGCGCACGAGGGGGGCGGCGGTCTCGATCCCCTTCGCAGTCGAGTGGACGGACTCCCTTCCGGACACGAGCAGGCCCCGCGCCCGAAGGCGTCGCAACGCGGCGCGCACCCTTCGTACCGGGGCGGCCAGACGCTCGGAGAGCAGGCGGGCGTCCACCTCCCGGCCAAACTCCCAGTCGAGGATCGCCACTGCGCGCAGCACGTCCTCGTCCAGGGAGGCGCGCCGCTGCCGGCGGCGGGCGCAGGCGCGGGCGAGGACGCCCTGCTGCGGGGCGAAGAGGAACGCGGCACCGAAGAAGGCACTCACCACCAGGACCATGGCCGGCCCCGAGGCGACGTCGAGGTAGTACGAGCCGTACAGGCCACCGACGCTCGCCGACAGCCCCACCCCCGCGGCGATGGCCATCATCGTGCTCAGACGGTTCGACAGGAGGTAGGCGGTCGCGCCCGGCGTCACCAGCATCGCGATGACGAGGATGAGTCCGACCGCCTGGAGCGACGCCACGATGGTGGCCGAGAGCAGGGCAGTGAAGAGGTAGTGCAGGAGGCCGGTGGGGACGCCGGCGGCCCGTGCCATCTGCTCGTCGAAGCTCCAGAGATGGAAGCCCCGGTAGAAGAGGCAGAGCGTGCCGAGCACCAGCCCGCCGCAGAGCGCGGTCAGGGCGAGCTCTTCCCGTCCGACGCCGAGCACGTTTCCGAACAGGACGTGAAAGAGGTCGATCCCGGTGGGGCGGACCATGCTGATGATCGCGAGCCCGAGCGCGAACGCGAAGGTGAAGAACACGCCCATCGCCGCATCGAGCTTCACCCGGCTGTTGCGTTCCACGTAGGTGATGGCGACGCCGCTCAGGATGCCGCTCGCGAGCGCGCCCCAGAAGATCCCTGCGTGGCGGCCGAGCATCCAGCCGAGCACCACCCCGAGCAGGACGGAATGGGAGACCGCGTCCCCCATCAGGGCCTGACGGCGCACCACGAGCAGGCAGGAGAGCACCGAGGAGGTGATGCCCACGATGACCACCACCACCAGCGCATGCCGCATGAACCCGTAGTCCAGCACCGGCGCGGCGAACAGGGTCCACAGGGCTTCCATGGTCAGAGTCCTCCCTGCCTCGCCCGGCGCGACGTGTCCACCTCCGCCTCGTGGTGGGGCCGGCGGTAGGCGATGGAGACATTGCGCTCGGTGAGGGCGGACGCGACGCTTCCACACGCGATCATCCGGCCGGAGAGGACCGCGACGTCGTCGAATCGCCGGCGTACCGCGGCGAGGTCGTGGTGCACGACGATGACGAGCTTGCCCGCCTCCGCCATCTCTCCCAGCACCCGCCACAGAAGGGCCTCGGTGAGCGTGTCGATCGCGGTGAAGGGCTCGTCGAACACCACGACGGCCGCTTCCTGCGCGAGGGCACGGGCGAGGAACACACGCTGCTGCTGTCCTCCCGACAACTCGCCGATCGCCCGGCTCCCGAACCCGGCGAGCGCGACGCTCCGCAAGGCGTCCCGCACCCGCTCGCGGTCGCGCGAGCTCGTCCGCCTCCAGAGGCGCCCCAGCGGGTAACGCCCCATTCCGACCACTTCGGCCACCGTGGCGGGATAGCTCCAGTCGATGTCCGAACGCTGGGGAACGTAGGCGATGCGGTGACGGTGGCGACGAACCGGATCGCCGAACAGGGTGACGGAACCGCGATCGACCGCGACGAGCCCCAGCATCGCTTTGACGAGGGTGGACTTCCCGGCGCCGTTGGGGCCGACGATCGCGCTCATGCGCCCGGCGAGAAAGGCCCCGCTGGTCTCGTCGAGCACCCGCTGCCCGCCGTAGGACACCCGCAGGCGCTCGATGCGGAATCCGCGGCCGGCCCTCACTGACGCCCGACTTCGCGCAGACCCGCGGCCACCGCGCTCGCGTTTGCGCGCATCATGCCGAGGTAAGTCTCCGCACCGCTGCCCGGAGCGCCGACGGAGTCGCCGTAGAGAGGAGCGCCGACGTGGATGCCCGTCTCCTCCGCGATGCGCAGCATCAAGGCCGGGTTGACGGTGGTCTCGACGAAGACGGAGCGCACGCCGTGTTCGCGGATCCCGTCCACGATGGCCCGGACCTCCCGCGCGGAAGGCTCCCTCTCGGTCGAGATGCCCCAGATGGTGGCGACGACCTCCACGGCGTAGCGGCGCCCGAAGTAGCGGAACGCGTCGTGGGTGGTCACGAGCTTGCGGCGCTCCGGCGGAATCGCGGCCAGCTCGCGCGCGATGTCCCGGTCCAGGTCCTCGAGCTGCGCGGTGTAGGCCTGTGCGTTCCGCGCGAACTCCGCCGAATGCAGCGGGTAGCGCTCCGAGAGGGCCGCCTCGACGTTGCGCACATAGCCGATGGCGAGGACCGGGTCCATCCACAGGTGCGGGTCGGGATGCTCCCGGTAGTCGCCCTCGGCCGGGAACAGCGGTTCGAGCCCCGCGGTCGCGGTGACCACCCGGGCCGTCGCGTTCGCTTCGATGAGGCGGTCCAGCCAGCGCTCCAGGCCGAGGCCGTTGCGCACCACCAGGTCGGCGTCCGCGATCCGCCGGGCGTCCGAGGGCACCGGCTCGTAGGTGTGGGGGTCGCCTCCGACGTGCACGATGGAGACGACGTCCAGCCGCGCTCCCGCCACCGCGCGAACGAAGTCCGCCAGAATGCTGATGGTGGCGACCACGAGGGGAGGCGCCTCTCCGCCCGCGGCGACGGCCGGCGCCCCGAGCAGTCCGAGCAGGCAGGCGACGCGCAACGCCACCTCCCGCCCGAAGGGAGAGCGGCGCGGACGGCCCGGTCCGATCCGCAGGTCGCCGTCCATGCTCTCGCCGCGGCCGTCGGATTCGACCCCGCTCAGGCCGGGAACCAGTTCCGGTTCTCCTTCTTCACCGGAGCCATGGGGCCGGGCACCGTCTCGTGCAGGCGACCGATCACGCGGCCCCGGTCGATCACCGCGGGGAAGTCGTGCATCGGCAGGAGGAAGGACCCCGAGTTCAGGGCCTGCTTGATGGCGGCCTTCTCGGCCCGCTTGGTCGTCCCGTGGTTTCCCGTGGTCGCGGGCTCCATCTCGTTCACCTGGAAGAGCGGCTCCACGATCTGGTCGTACACGTCGTAGACGACGTCGCCGCAGACGCAGGCGGTCCCCTGCGGGGTCTCGACGAGGACGTTCATCGAGCCTTCCGTATGCGCCCCGGCGGCGACGCACACCACTCCGGGAATGATCTCCTCGCCGCCCGATTGCTCCAGATCGAGAAGCCGGAGCGCGTTGCGGGTATGCAGCCGGTCGATCAGGTGCTTGATGTCCTCGGGCGGGTACTGCGCGCCCATGAGCCCGGACACCGCGTACTCGAGCTCCCGGCGGTTGATGACGACGGTGGTCGCGTTCGGGAAGAGGTCGTCCTTGCCCGCGTGATCGATGTGCAGATGGGTGTGCAGGATGTAGCGGATGTCGCTCATCTTGACGCCATGCTGCGCGAGCGCGTTGTCGAGGACCTGCTCGCGGGTCTGGATGCCGCGCATGCCGAGGCGCTCCATGATCTCGACGTTGCGGTATCCGGTATCGACGAGGATCAGCTCCGATCCGCCGGTGATCAGGTAGGAGAGGGTGGGCACGCGCGCGATCCGGCCGGGGTCGCGGGCCAGCACCAGGAAGCTCGAGTCGAGCTCGATGTCTCCGATGTCGAGAATCTTGATCTCCAGGCTCATGCGTTCCTCCTCGAACTTTCCCGGTGGCGAACACCGGCGTCCCCCACCTCCGAACGCCCTCGCGCTCTGCGCCCTCGAATCGCAGGGCGAAGCACGGCAGATACGATGCGGGCAGGTTAGCGCCCCGGTTGCGGCGCCGCTTATGAGAGCGTCGCGAATCGAAGCCGGTGCACTTGTCCGACAGTCGCTTTACGACCGCGCCCGATCGCTTTCCTGTCGCAGCGTCGGCATTGTTGTCCGAACGTCGGATCGACTCGAAGGAGCGGACGGACCCGGAAATGCCCGGACTCGACGGGTCGCGGTAGCGCCGTATGCACTGGGCCCTCTGCAAAGGCAGCGGAAATGCCAAAGCGGCCAACCGCGCGTCCGTCACCGGCAGCCCGGATGGAGTCCCGCGAAGCGCCCGCCTCCGCGACAACGGAGACAGGAATCCCTGGGTCGAAGTCCTTCGAGGGAGGGATGAAGGGGCGGCAGGGGACCAAGTGCCCTGCCCCGAGCCGTCTCTCGCCCCGCCGGCCACCGATGCCCGCGATGGCGTCGCTTCGAAAGCTCGAAGGAAAAGGGGAGAGAGAGATCCTCAGTTCAGACTATCCGGGACGCCGAGCGCGGCTCGATAGTTGTAGGTGCGGGCGTAGCTGTTCTCGATGCGAGAGAGATAGCGGTTCACCGAGCGGGCGCAATCGAGAGCATCCGAGACTATTTCGTTCTCGAGAAGACGAAACACCTTCACGCCCTGCGCTTCCAGAGACGCCATGTCCGTTTTCCGGCGGACCGCATCCTCCGGTCCGGCTCTCGGCGCCTCGCGGCCCTGCGCGATGCAGTAGACGGCGATCTTCTCGACCACGGTACGCCGCTCCTTCACGTCGTCGAAGAGAGCGACGACCAGCAGGTCGGTGAGCGCTTCACCGAGGGCCTGCTTCGGCACGAGCAGCGCACCGACTCGATTGTGGGGCGCGCGGCGGTTGCGTGCTATCCGATCCGCGATCAACGCGTCGAAGTCTTCCGCCGGAACGGGCTCGCAGATGAATCGGGTGACGGTGCCGGCGAGCGCGATCGCGACGCGAGCCTCGAGCGCATTCGAGAAGTGCGGCCGGCCGAAGCGGATCACGTCGTCGATCGTGTAGCGCACCTTGGACTCGACTTTCTCGATCTCCGCTTCGATCAACTGGCGGTACGCCCATTCCCGGAAGGCGCCGCCGGGAACCCACTCTCGATGATGCGTCGATGCGCTGTCGGCCATTCTCGTTCTCCTTCAGAACGCTCCGCTGAAGTCGAGGGGCGCGGGCGGATCGGGAACCCGCCTCGACCCCGGGGGAGGCAATTCGCCCACCGTGACCACCGCATTGCGATAGGCGCGCGGGCTCACCCCCTGGTGGTCCCGGAAGAAGCGTGCGAAGTTGCTCTGGGCGCTGAATCCGAGGTCCGCCCCGATATCGTGGATCGGACGCATTCCCACACCGAGCTCGGCTACCGCCCGCTCCATGCGCAGCATGTTCCAGTAGACGCTCGGCGTCAGCGCGGTGCAGCGGCGGAACAGCTCGAAGAAGTGCGGGCGCGAGAGCCCGACCGAGCGCGCGAGGGCCTCGAACCCCATGTGCTCGCCGATGCGGGAGTGCATGACCTCGATGGAACGCCGGATGCGGCGATCGATGGAAGGGAGGCGGATGGAGTGCTCCACCTTGTGCTCCGCGGCGCTGGGCGGCGTCTCACGCACCTCTTCCGCGAGCGCGACGAGCACTTCCTCCACGAAGGTCCGATCCTCGCCCTCTCCGTAGATCATCTCCGCATTCAGGGTGCTGACCAGCGTTCGCAGGCGCGGGCTCACCCGGACCCCAAGGCAGGGGAAGCACTGCGCGCCCGGAAAGCCGGTGAGGCGGGGCGCGAGCCACGAGGGATCGATATGCAGCGCGAGGATCAGCGAAGGCGCCCCTCCCGGCGCCCGGGGGTAGCGGTGCGGCTCCCAGGGATTGACCGCGACCGCCCAGTCCGTGCTGAGCGGCAGACGGCGCTCGTGCACCGCGAAGCAACTGTCGGATCCCCCCACCTTGAAGAGCAGGTGAGCATGGGGGTGCGCGTGCACCACCAGCCGGCGGTCCATCTCCAGCACCGCGACCCGGCCGAAGCGCCCATGCCGGATTCGAAGCGCCTTGGTCATGGCCCCTGCGCTCGGTCCGGGTTCCTCCACCGCTCCCGGCGGGAGCCCGCGCCACCTCCACTCGAACCCCGAGGGCGCGACGCCGCGTCCCTGCGGTCGACGAGTGCACGGGCCCCTGGACCGCATATCTCACCGAGCTTCGTGGCGAGGGCGTCGAGACGCCTCGGAAAGCGGGTGCACGGAGTGAGAGACACTGAAGGCACAGTGGTGACTATGTCGAAGTGGCTCGAGGGAGTACGCCCGCTCAACGTGAGCGGATCGGCGTCCGCAACAGGAGAACGGTGGGATATGCGGGTCAGCCCGAATCGACGCTATCAACGCCCGAAAACAGGCGTCAAGGATTCGCGTGCCGAAACCGACTCCGGGATAAGAGCGGCTCAGGCGCGAGGGTCGGCGAGCCGGGCATGGAGCGCCGACCCGACATCGGAAGGGGTGTCGAGCACCTCCACTCCCGCGCGCTCGAGCGCGGCGCGCTTCGAGGCGTGGGTGCCCCGGTCCCCCATCACGATGGCGCCGGCGTGGCCCATCTTCTTCCCCGGAGGCGAGGCGCGTCCGGCGATGAAGGCGAGCACCGGCTTTCGCATGGCGGCGGCATATTCGGCCGCCTCCTCCTCCATCGCGCCGCCGATCTCGCCGACCACCACCGCCGCGCGCGTACGCGCGTCGCCGTCCAGGGCCTCGAGCGCATCGCGGATGCTCGTGCCCACCACCGGATCGCCGCCGATGCCGACGAAGGCCGACTGCCCGAAGCCCGCCTGCACCAGGTTGAGACAGAGCAGGGTGCCGAGGCTGCCGCTGCGCGAGATGACGCCCACCGCTCCGGGCCGGAAGATGCCGGGGTCGAAAGCGGGCATGAAGCCCACGAAGCACTCCCCGGGCGTCACGTGCCCCGCGGTGTTGGGGCCCGCCACCCGCGTCCCGTTCGCGCGGGCGGCCGCGAGCAGGTAGAGCACGTCCTGCACCGGCACGTGCTCGGTCAGGACCACCAGCTTGCGCGCACCCGCCTCGATCGCGTCGACGGCGGCGTCCTTGACCCCGAGGGGCGGAATGAACAGCACCGATACCTCGAAGCCCGCGTCGTCCATCGCCGCCCGCGCACTCCCGTACACCGGCACCCCGCAGTGTCGCGTGCCCGCCTTGCGCGGGTTGACGCCGCCCATCACCCGGGTGCCGTAGTCCTGCATGTGCGCCGTCCAGAAGGATCCCTGGCGACCGGTGATGCCCTGCACCAGGAGGCGCTCCTGCCCCCGGACGATCATGCCGCCGGTCCCGCCGCGGCTCCGCCCGCCGCCGCAACCGCGGCCCGGATCGCCTCGTCCATCGTCGCCCGAGGCGTGATGTCGAGCCGCTCGCGCAGCATCGCGACCGCTTCCCGCCAGCCCGTGCCCCGGATGCTGAAAAAGACGGGGAGCGAGGGCGAGAGGTCCCGCCACGCGTCGATCACCCCTTCCGTCATCACGTCGGTACGTGCGAACGCGCCGCAGAAGTTGACCACCAGACTCTTCACCCGGGGGTTCGCGAGCACCAGCTCCAGCGCGGGGCGCGCCAGGGTGTAGGCTTCGCCCCCGATCTCCAGGAAGTTGGCGGGGCGGCCGCCGTGATGGGCGATCACGTCCATGGTCGCCATCGTGAGGCCGGCCCCGTTCGCGAGCACCCCCACCTCGCCATCGAGCTCGATGTACTCGAGTCCCGCCCGGTCCGCGCGCGCTTCCAGCGTGCTGCGCGGGTCGGGGCGCGCGAGCGCCGCGAGCGCGGGCTGCCGCTTCGCGCTCGAGTCATCGAGCACGAGCTTGCAGTCGAGCGCCGCGAGCGATCCGTCGCGCAGCAGGGCGAGGGGGTTGACCTCCAGCAGCTCGGCGTCGTGCATCCGGTAGACGGAGTACAGGCGCACCAGCAGGTCCGCGATGCCTTCCGCGAGCGCGGGATCCAGATCGAGTCCGTCGAGCCGCGAGAGCAGGTGCGCACGCTCGGGCCCTCGGCGGATATCGACCGCGACCCGGCGCAGGCTCTCCGGATGACGGCGGGCCGATTCCTCGATGTCCATGCCGCCGGCGGTGGAGAACATCAGGAGGGGAGCGCAGCTCTGCGGATCGTTGAGCACCGCGGCGTAGAGCTCGCGCGCGATGTCGGCCCGTTGCTCCACCAGCACCCGGTCGACCGGGTGCCCCGCGATCTCCATCGCGAGGATCCCGGCCGCCGCGACGCGCGCCCGGGCGGGGTCCGCCGCCGCCCTGATGCCGCCCGCCTTGCCGCGCCGGCCCGCCGGAACCTGAGCCTTGACCATGCAGGGGCCGAGCTCCGCCGCGGCCCGCTCGGCGGCCTCGGCACTCTCCGCGACGCGTGAGAGCGGCGTCGCGATCCCCGACGCGAAGAGCAGGGGCTTGGCGGCGTGTTCCTCGATATTCATCGCGGCTCACCGGCCCCAGCGCGCCCAGTAGGCGCCGAAGAGCTCTTCCTCCGCCGGCCGGTCTTCCGGAATGACCGTGCACAGGTGGGTGATGTTCAGGAAGTGCCGGTATCCCAGGTTCTCGCTGATGCTGTTGCCCTGCCAGGTCCCGCAGCCCATGCTGAGGGTGAAGTTGAGCCCGCTGTCGAAGCCGCCGCCGTTGCCGAAGGTGTGGGCGAAGTTCACCAGCACCCGCACCACGTCGAGCGCTTCCGCCACCCGCCGTGCGTGGTCCATGTTCCGGGTATGGATGCCGCAGGAGTGCCCCTGGCCCTTGACCTCGAGGATGTCGGTGACGCGCGCGATGGCGTCGTCCAGGGTGCGGGCCCGGTACACGGTGAGCACGAGCGAGAGCTTTTCGTCGGCGAAGGGGCCGATGGCGTCCTCCTCCACCATGAAGAAGCGCGCCCCGGCCGCGGCCGCGGGGAGTCCCATCTCCCTTCTCAGCACCTCGGCGTCCTTGGCGATGACCCGGCGGTTGAGCCGGCCCCTCACCCACAGGGTGCGGGCGATCGCCTCCTTCCCGGCCGGGCCGGCAAGATACCCGCCCGCGCGCTCCAGCGCCGCGATGGCGTCCTCGTAGACTTCGTCGAGGATGACGAGCGCGTTCTCCGAGGAGCACGAAGTCGCGTTGTCGAAGGTCTTCGAGGCGGCGATCTTGCGGGCCGCATCGTCGAGATCGGCGCTGTCGTCGATGATGACCGGCACGTTCCCGGCCCCCACGCCGACCGCGGGGGTACCGCTGCGGTAGGCGCCGCGCACGTTGTTCTGCGAGCCGGTCACCACCACCAGGTCGCAGGCTTCCATCAGGGCCGCGGTGGCCGCCCGATCGACCGGGGGCGGGAGCACCTGAACCAGGTCCCGCGGTGCGCCGATCCGGTCGAGCTCGCGTCGCATGTAGTCGACGGTGGTCGTGGTGGTGGCGAGCCCGGCGGGGGAGGGGGCGACGATGACCGCGTTGCGGCCCTTGACCGCCATCATCGCCTTGTTGACGGGGGTAGCGGCGGGGTTCGTGGAAGGAGTGAGCGCCGCCACCACCCGGACCGGCTTCGCGTACTTGACGATGCCGCGGTCGGTGTCCTCTTCGATCACGCCGACCGAGCGCACCCGCATCAGGTCGCGAAGGGTGCCGAAGGTCTTGCGCTGGTTCTTGATCACCTTGTCGGCGGCGTTGCCGAGGCCCGTGTCCTCCACCGCGAGGGCGGCCAGCGCCTCGGCGTGCTCGGGCTTGTACAGCGACCAGGCGAGCGCGGTCACCGCTTCGTCGACGCGCGCCTGGCCGAAAGGGTGGAACTCGTCCATCGCCCGGCGGGCACGCTCCACCAACTCCACCGTCCTCTCGCCGGGTCCGGCGGCGTTCCCGAATGACTCGTCGTCGCGTCGCGGCAGCGCCTGGTTCATGGCGTTTCGCTCCTCCCTTCGATGCAGGGACACTAGCCAATCCGAGCCGCCCGGCGAAGTCAAGCCGGGCCCCAGTCCCCCCAGGGCTCTTCAACAGTCGGCTTGACGGCTTCAGACTCCGAGCTTCGGGAT
>CAYFYD010000106.1:0-10698 GCA_964347195.1 uncultured Ectothiorhodospiraceae bacterium | reverse complement strand
CAATCCCGAAGCTCGGAGTCTGAAGCCGTCAAGCCGACTTTTGAAGAGCCCTGGGTGAACGAGCGTACTCCCTCGAGCCACTTCGACATGGTTGGTACTACCTGCTGCGCTACGCAGTCCCCGCTCGCCGGGGCGAAGCGCCCCCGGCGCTTCGCCTGATCCCGGCTCGCACCAGTACCTAGTGCAGCTTCTCCGACATGAGCGCGTCGAGCCGGCACGATCAACTGGTCGACCCGTGCTCTTCATCCCCTCCCCGCCCTGAGCGTACGCGGCGTCTCCGTTCATGTTCAGCGCTGGCGGTGATGAGCCTCAACCGTAAAACGACATCCCGGATCCGCCGCCTCCTGGGCTCGGCATCACGATCGCGAAGCCGTCGCGTATCCCAAACGCCGGAAGCAGGTATCCAGCGTCCGCGGGTTGACCACGTGATCAGGGCGACGGCCCTGCAGGAGCCGAGCCAACCCTTCGGCCAGCAGATCCGCGGTGTTGGCAGGAACGTCACGAGAGACGCCGGCGGCGTGGGGAGTAAGGAGCAGACGGGTGCTGTCGGCCGCGAGGAGCGGGCTGTCGGGCGGCAGGGGCTCCACCGGGTGGACGTCGAGCAGGGCGCCAGCGATGCGGCCGCTCTCCAGCGCTGCCAGCAGGGCGTAGTGGTCGAGGGCGGTGGCTCGGGAGGTGTTCACCAAGTAGGGGCGCCTGGCCATGGCGGCGAACTCGACCTCTCCCAGGATCGGCGCTGCGTCCCCGGCAAGACGCACATGCAGCGAGATGACATCGGCCTCGGCCAGCAGGCGACCGAGGGAGACCGGCTCGATACCGAGCGGCGCGAGCGCCGCCGGGAAGATGAAGGGGTCGTGCGCCAGCACCCGGGCACCAAAGGCCTTGGTCAGTCGTCCGACGAGGCGTCCGACCTGACCGCAGCCGATGAGGCCCAGGGTACGCGCGCCGAGCTCCGGGCCGCTCGGCTTCTCGAAGGTATCCTCTCGCGGCGTCAACCACCGCCCGTCGCGAACGTAGTCGAGAGCCTGGGGGAGCCGACGCATCAGGTTGATGATCCCGGCCAGGGTGTACTCCGCGACGGCTTGCGCATTTCGGCCGGGCGCGTTGAGCACGGGGATGCCGCGCGTACTGGCGGCGGCTATGTTGACGTTGACGGGACCACCGCGGCCGCAGGCGATCGCCAAGAGCCCCGGCGCGCGGTCCAACACCGCACTCGTAACCGGAGCGAAGGTGGTCACCAGCAGCGCGCAGTCAGTAGCCAGTCCGGCGACCTCGTCGATGCCGCCGAAGGCCTCGGCGACTTCGTCCGATTCCACCGCGCAGAGCTCGCCGGCTTCCATGTCGATGCTGGTATAGGAGACGGACCTTCCACTGGGTTCGAGACGAGAGCGGAGCGCCGCTTCGAAGAGCGCAGCCGGGGTGAAGTCGTCGCCGAGAATGAGGCACCTCATGTCACTCATCGTGCGCTCCAATCCCGGCACCGATCAATCGCCCGGCACCAGGTCCGGTAGCGCCCGGACCACTCCGCCTCCTGCTCGGGCCGCGGCATGCAGGCCCCGGTGCTTTGCGACAAGCCGCCGAGAGCCCCCACGTCGCTCCAGAGATCGGCGCCCAAGCCCGCCATCAGGGCGGCGCCATAGGGCGTCAGATGTGCGATACCGGCCCGCCGAACTGGCAGCCCCAGGATGTCGGCCTGCATCTGCAGGAGGTAGTCGCTGCGGGTCAGGCCGCCGTCGGCGCGCACGACTCCGCACGGCGTCACCGCGGCGCTCGCCATGCCGTCGAGCACCCGCCGGACCTGAAAGCAGACTGCCTCCAGGGCCGCGTGGCAGATCTCCCCTTTGCCGCTGTCACCGGCGAGGCCAAAAAGAGCGGCGCGCGCATTCGGATCCCACCAGGGCGAGGCGAGCCCCTGAAAGGCAGGGACCAGGGCGACTCCTCCGCTGCTGCCGGCTCTCTCGGCGCATCGCACGACCTCCCCGGGGTCTTCGCACAATTCCAGGCGATCGACCAGCCAATCGAGGATGGCTCCGGCGTACATGACGAAACCTTCGAGTGCATAGGTCGGTCGGTCGAGATGCCAAGCCACGGTCTGCAGATAGCCGGCTTTCTCGACAGGTCGGTACTCGTGACCGGCGTTCATCCAGACGAAGGCACCGGTGCCGTAGGTGCTCTTGAATTCGCCCGGTCTGAGACAAGCGTGGCCGAGCAGAGCAGCCTGCTGGTCGCCAAGGGCGGCGGTGATGGCGGTCTGCGCGCCGAAGTGGCTCGAATGACAGGCGCCGAAAGGTCCGCTCGAAGCGCGCAGCTCGGGCAATGAAGGCAGCGCCAGCTCGAACAAGTCGATGAGCTCGGCGTCCCAATTCAACGCACCGATGTCGAAGAGCATGGTGCGCGCCGCGTTGCTGCTCTCCGTCGCGTAGACCGCGCCGCCGGTCAGGCGCCAGACCAGCCAGCAGTCCACCGTCCCCCACAGCACCCTGCCGGCTCGGATCCCTTCGGCAATCTCCGGCCGGTGGCGGAAGATCCAACCGAGCTTGGTCGCAGTGAATGTCGGGTCGAGATCGAGGCCGGTTCGTCGGCGGATCAGGCGACGCCGGTCGGCGTCGTCGACCGTTTCGGCTTCGGCAGTGCTGCGCCGGCACTGCCAGACGATGGCCGGGTGGACGGGGCGGCCGCTCTCCCGTTCCCAAAGGACGAGGGTCTCGGTGTGGTTGTCTATTCCCAATCCGGCCACCGCCTCGGGCCGGATACGGGAGACTTCGAGAAGCTCGCGCACGCAGGCGATGACATTCGCGACCATCGACTCGGGGTCCTGCTCGACCCAGCCGGGCTCGGGGTGGCTGACGGCGATGGGGCGCCCGGCCTTGGCGACCACGCGGCCGTCCTGGTCGACCAGCACCGCCTTGGTGCTGGAGGTCCCCTGATCGACGCCGATTACGTAGTCAGCCAACGCCGTTGCCGTCCGGTGTCCGGCTCATCGGCGCGTTCGCGCCGAAGGGTGCCGGCAGATAGCCAGCCAGGATCTGTCCGGTGGTCGGCCTGTCCCGATTTCCGCAACGGTTTTCGATCTTCGGCGAGCTGCGACGGAGCTCAGCTCCGATTGCTGCGCAAGTCGCTCTCTCCATCGACCGAGAACCAACGCAGCGGCGGTAGCGCCGGGCTTCGCGTCCACGAACGGAACATCCCGCGGGGTTTCGCCACGGACCGGCGGGGCATGGGCCGGACCTTGCCGTGGGCCGGCACCCCCGGTGCCATCGTGCAAAATCCGGGTCATCCATCAACGGAAAGCCCGTTCGCAGAATCAACGGGTTGCGAACGTGTTCAGGCCGAGTGGCGGAAGTCGGGTGAGGCTCAGCCGGGAAGCGCCATGATCGAACTCGCACCCGGGGGCTCGCAAGAGGACCCCCGGGTGCGAGAGCGGACCGGGGCCGCGGCTATGGCCGATGTTCGGCCAGCGCCGGCACCTCCGCGTAGATCTCCTCGACCGCGCGGTCGAGCCCCTCCTTCGGCTCCATTTGCCCCGCGAGAATGGCGCTCAGGTGCTTCATCAGGATCTCTTCCACCGTGGCGTACTCGGGGAAGTTCTCCAGCTTGAACACCACCGGCTGAGTACGCCCAGTCACCGGGTCCGCCGCCTCGGCGTATCGCCTGGGCACACCATGCGCCTCGCCCGGGCTCCGGTACGCCGGTGTGCCCTCATACTCCGGCACCCGTCCGCTCAGCAGGTAGTGATTGGTGGCTGCATAGTCGAGAGCTTTCACCGACTCCTCATGATAGGCGGACTCCGTGAGCGCGATGCTCCCGGTAGACATCAGCCTGGCCTGCACGTCGGGGCGTTGCGTCCACTGCAGGAACAAGGCTGCGGCCTCGGGGTTCTTCGATGTGGTGGGAATGAACATGCCCCATTGGTGCAGGTTGACGATCTTGCGCGCTCCGATCGGCGTGCCGCTGAACGCCACCCTGCCCGCGACCGTGGACTGGTCTTCGTCGTGGGCCATGGCGTAGGAGGCGTCGGCCCACAACAGGGCCTGGGCCGCGAGGCCGCTCTGGATGGCGGCGAGCTGCTCGTCCCAAGTGTAGGTCAGAGATCCCGGCGGACCGAAGCCGGTCAACAGGTCCCGGTAGAACTCCAGGGCTGCGACGCCTTCGTCGTTGTTGATCACCACCGGGCCGTACTCGGGGCCGGAGGCGCTGTCTACGACCAAACCGTCGTAGGCATAGAGGATGTTGTAGAAGTTGTAGATCATCGAGACGTGGCGCTTGCCGGAGAGCGTGATGCCGTAGAAGGGCTGCTCCAGCACGTGGCCGGCCAGCTTCTCGCCGGCGGCCCGCGTGAAGAATTCCGAAGTGTCCCACAGCTCCTGCAGGGTCACCGGCGGCGACGGCAGCTCGTAGTCGTAAGCCGCCTTGAAAGCCGCCTGCTCCTCGGGATGCTCGAAGAGGTCGTAGCGCCAGTTGAGGTAGATGGTGTGCGCCGAGAAAGGCACGCCGTAGAGCTTGCCTTCATGGGCCAGGGAGGCGTTCAGCCAGTCTTCGCTCAGGACTTGCTCGGTGACGGCGAAGTCGGGATCGCCCAGGGCCGGATCATCGAGGTAGATCTCGAGCGGTTGCGCCCAGCCGTTCACCACCAGAGCGGGCACCCGCATGATCGGATTGAGAACCGCATCGTAGAAGCCGGTGCGGCCGACAAAGTCCGCGGTCGTCTTCTGGATCACCTGATCGAAAGCATGCTGCTCGACCTCGACCTTGATACCGGTCTCTTCCTCGAAGGCGCTCTTCTGCTGGTCGAGGGACTCGAGCGGCGGCAGGGCCTCGCCGATTACTCGAATGGTAACGCCTTCGTAGGGCCTTGCCGCCTCCTTCAGAGACCACTCGGCCGCGGCGGGCCGGGCGCCGCCGAAGACCATCGCCGCGCTCAAAGCGAGCGCTGCCGGAAGTGTTGTGCAGAGTGTCAGTCCAAAACCACGCATGTCCCTTGGTCCTCCGAGTTGTGGAACGGCGCTGCCAAGCCTCTCCGGCTTCTCCGGGATCGGGTTGCAACGCATCAGGCGAGTTACGAGTCGGGTGAGTGACGATCAGGTGCGGATCCGCCGTCCTCTCCGAAACCTGTGTACAAGGAAGGCGGTCCAGAGCAACCAGACCACGAAAGCGCCCCACAGACCGACGTGGGGCTCGACGAAACGGAGCCACAAGAGGATGACCACCACCAGCCCGGCGACGCTGTAGAACACCATATCGCCGAGCTCCAGCTTCACTTGACAGCTCCGAAGGTCAGGCCACGGGTCAGGTGGCGCTGAATGAACCAGATCATGGCGAGTACCGGGACGCTGACCACCACTGAAGCCGCGGCCAACTGTCCCCAATAGGTGCCGTGCGGGGTGACCAGGCCGGGAAAGGCGGCCGGAAGGGTCTGCGCTCCCGGGCCCCCGATCATGAAGGCGAAGAGGAACTCGTTCCATGAGAAGAGGAACGAAATCATCGCGGTCACTGCTATGCCCGGCCGGGCCAGGGGAAGCAGAATCCTCCGGAACACCTGCCACTCGTTGGCACCCTCGGTGAGCGCCGCCTCGTCGAGCGCGCGGGGGATGTCGTTGAAGAAGTTGCGCATGAGGTAGATGACGAGTGCCAAGTTGAGTGCGGTCTGAGCGAGGGTGACGGCGGTGACGGTGCCGAGTATGCCGACGGACTGAAAGAACATGTACAAGGGCAGCACCAGGGCGACTCCGGGCGCCATGCGGGTGGTCAGCACGTAGAAGTAGACGTGCTTTTCGCCATAGACCCGGAAGCGGGAAAATGCATAGGCCGCGGGCAGGCCGAGGAAGAGACACAGCAGCGTGCTGCCGCTCGCCGTCAACAGGGAATTCTTCAGGTTGGCCGTGAACCCTCCGGCGACGAACGCGTCGTGGAAATTGCTGAACGTCGGGGTGAAGAAGATCTTGAGCGTCGGCGACATGACCTCGGTGCGGTGCTTGAACGCAGTGACGATGAGCCAGAGAAAGGGCACCAGCGCAATTGCGGTCACCAGCCAGATGGCCGCGAGCTCGAGCCTGCGGGCGACCCGGCCGGCTCCGTCCTGGCGTCTCCGCGCGCTCACCGTGCCGGCCTCGCCATCCGGGTGATCAGCTTCATCGTGACGAAGGTCATGACGAAGCTGATGAAGAAGAGCAGGGCGACGACCGCCGAGCCGTAGCCCAGGTTCCAGAAGGCGAAGTTCACCTTGTAGGCGAATATGGTCAGCAGCTCGGTTGCGGCCCCCGGACCACCACCGGTCATGATGAAGACCTGGTCGAAGACTTTGAAGGCGTCGGTCAGGCGCAACAGCAGGACCACGCCGATGATCGGGCGCAGCATGGGCAGTGTGATGCGACGGAAGGTCTGCCAGCGCGTCGCTCCGTCGATGATCGCAGCCTCGAAGGGCTCGCGCGGCATGCCGATGATGGCGGCGAGGAAGATCATGATCACGAAGGGCGTCCACTGCCAGACGTCGACCGCAACGATGGTGACAAACGCCTTGAGCGGGCTGCCAAGCAGGCCCTCCGGCGCCACGCCCATCTCGCGCAGCATGATGCCGAGCAACCCGAAGTCCGGGTTGAGGTTGAGCCGTGCCACCAAGCCGACCACGACCGGGGCCAGCACCATGGGGATCAGCATCAACGGGATGACGATGCGCTTCAGGGTCAGGTGGTACGAGATCAGCACCGCGAGCGCCAAGCCCAGCAGAAACTCCATGGGCAAGGCGATCAGCATGTAGAGCAGGGTGACACTGACGCCGTGGAAGAGGTCATCGTCATGCACCGCCTTTCGGTAGTTGTCGAGGCCGATGAACTGGCCGTTGTTCGCGGGCTGGGTGTAGCTCAGGTAGTGGACCGACTGGTCGAGCATGACCAGGAAAGGCCAGAGCTCGACGACGAAGAGAAACGCCAGCATGGGCAGGAGCCACACGTAACCGCCCCAGGCTGCCCTGCGTGTGTCTCCGGTCTCCATCATCAGCTCCTGGTGCAGCGTTTCGGGGAAAGTGCTCTCAATGCACCGCGGAAGCTGCGCTTGTGTACCGTTACCACGGACCGTCACCGTGGGTTCGAGCCTGGAGAACGCAGCCCGAACCACGAGAGCGCTTTGCCGAACCGTGCATCAGCCATTCTCTCCTGGTCTCGGTTTCGTTGTCTGCATTTGACATGGGCAGTGCTTGTACCTCGAGTTTCGGGGTTCAGGATGCCTGAATTCAAGCGATGGATTCCCGCTCCCCGATCGGGGAGCGGAGATCCACTTCGTTCAACGAGTCCCGAAGCTCGAGTCGATACTTACCAGGACCATCTTGTTTTCTGTCATAACCGATTGATTTCAAATATAAAGCGAGCTTGTTCAGACAGCCGCTGGAAGACAGGGCGAATCAGTGGGATGTCTCCGACTTCGGGATGGCCCTGTGATACTCACGCTAAACAATACAACTGAGGCTCTGTTTGATGTAGAGTAACGAGAGGGTCTCCGAGGGGCCGTATATCAGATCGCCTGTCCGCTGGCGCGCTCGAAGAGGTGCAACCGGGCCAGATCGATGTCGCAGGTCACTCGGTCCCCCTCTCGCACCAAGTGCGGGTTCAGCATTTTGCCGACGACCTCATGAGGCCCGAGGTTGACGAACAGGAAGGTCTCGCTACCGCGCGGATCGGCAATGTTGATCCGGCTCTCGAAGGTGTACTTCTCTTCGGGAAGCACTCCATGGCCTCGCGGTACGAGGCCATCGGCGCGCAGGCCAACCATTACCTCTCGGCCGGCCTCTACCCGCTCGCGCAGGTGCCGGGGAAGCGGCAACCTGCAACCGTCACTCACCAGCAACGCTCGTCCCTGGGAGGTCTCGACCACCGTGGCGTCGAACAGGTTCATCGGCGGAGACCCGATGAACTGGGCGACGAAGACGTTCGCGGGCTTGTGGAAAATTTCGTGGGGCTCCCCCGTCTGCTCGATGGCGCCGTTGCGCATGATGACCATGCGGTCGGCAAGAGTCATGGCCTCGACTTGGTCATGGGTGACGTAGACGACGGTCGTGCGCACCTTCTGGTGCAGGCGCTTGATCTCGGTGCGCATATGGTGGCGGAGTTTGGCATCGAGGTTGGACAGTGGCTCGTCGAACAGGAAGACATCGGGGTGGCGGACGATGGCGCGACCCATGGCGACGCGCTGGCGCTCGCCGCCGGACAATTGGCTTGGCCGGCGCTCGAGCAGATCCACCAGTCCCAGGATCTCCGCCGCTTCCTTCACCCGCTCTTCGATCTCGTCCTTCGGCCGCTTGGCGAGAGTGAGTCCGAAGGCCAGGTTTTCCCGCACCGACATGTGGGGATAGAGGGCGTAGCTCTGAAACACCATCGCGATGTTGCGTTGGCGCGGCGCCAGATCGTTGACCGCCCGCCCGCCGATCCTGATGGTGCCGGCGCTGACTTCCTCGAGTCCGGCGATCATGCGCAAGGTCGTCGACTTGCCGCAGCCGGAGGGACCGACGATGACAATGAACTCGTTCTGAGCGATATCGAGATCGATTTCACGCACGGCGACGACGTCGCCGAAGTGCTTGGATACCTTGTCGAGGACTACATCAGCCATGGATGCGCTTTGCCTGTCGCGAGCGGGCTCCGGGAGCGCGGTCCCGGCTTGGCTGACTCTCCCGCGGAGGTTCTGCGCCGGGCACTTCAGATCGCGGCCGAGCGGCAGGCATCGAGAATGTCCCGGAGCTGCGACTTGAGCGCGCCCTTGTGGGGCGAGAACGCGCCCTCCAGGGCGGCCGTACCCACGGTGAAGGCGTCGGCGCCGGCCTTTGCGACCGCCCGGATGCGCTCGGGCGAATCGATGCTGCCGGCCACCACCAGCAGGCCGTCCATCCCGGCCCGCGCCGCGCGCACGAGATCGAGGGGAGCCGCCTCGGTCGCCCGATAGGCGAGCAGATCGACGCCGGCGCAGCCCTGGCCGGCGAAGCGCCGGCAATCCGCCTCGATGTCAGCAGGCGTGCCGCCGAGCGCCGTCGGATGGCCCTTCGGGCGGCCGGGGAAGGGCAGGTAGGCGATACCGCTGTCGCCGAGGATGTCGAGCACTTCGGTGACCTCCGTGCCGCCGAGAAGCCGGTCGATACCGAGATCCACCGCGGTCCGGGCGGACTGCAGGCAGGCTTCGCTCGAGGTGCTGACGACCTCCATGTAGCTCAACGCCCCCGTGGATTTGATGGAGTCGTTGAGCCGGCGAAGCGTACCGGCATCGACCCCGACGTCCTTGAAGCCGACGTGACCAAGTCCGAGCTCCTCGAGTTCGTCGAACACTTCGACGCAATCGAGGATCGTCCGATCCTGCCGTGTCAGCATGAAAATGAAGTCGATCATGGGTTGCCTACCCCGGCATGGCCGGAATCAGAATCCGGTGGGAGAACCATTCTTCGTCGTTTCGAGCTCTTTCTCAAGCCCTGCCACCCAGGGCTCTTCAAAAGCCGTCAAGCCGACTTTTGAAGAGCCCTGACTTGACCACTGTGTGTAGTGAGGTGTCCACATGCCGAAGACTCATCGTCCTTGCGCGCCGGAGTACCGGCGCCAGATGGTGGAGTTGGTTCGCACGGGTTGCACGCCCGGGGAGCTGGCGCGCGAGTTCGAGTGTTCCGCGCAGGCGATCCGCAACTGGGTGCGTCGGGCGGACCACGACGAGGGGCTTCGCGAAGGTAAGCGGTGCGAGCGTGCGCCGAGCGCGGGAGGAACGGCTCGCCCGCCCGTTCCCGTTGCATCGGCCGTCCGGGGCCGGCCGAATCGACCGCGCTCAGATCGCGACGGCGCCCCCGTCCACCGGCAGGGCGATGCCGTGGATGTGCCGGGCTCGCTCCGACGCGAGGAACACCACGGCGTCCGCGATCTCCCCGGCGCTCGCGAGGCGCCGGTTCGGCGCATCCGCCGCCCAGCGGCGCCTGCCCTCGTCCGGGTCCATGCCCAGTTGCTTCGCTTCGTTGACCAGCATCGGGGTGTCCACCGCGCCCGGGCACACCGCGTTGACGCGCACGTTCTCCCGGGCGTGGTCGGCCGCCATCGCGCGGGTGAGCGCGATGACCGCGCCCTTCGACGCGCAGTAGGCCGCCACCCCCTCGCCCGCCACCACGCCCCAGGTCGAAGCGACGTTGACGATCACGCCGCCGCCCGCCGGCACCATTTCGCGCACCGCGGCGCGACTCAGGTAGAACACCGCGCTCAAGTTCACGGCGATCGTATCCTCCCACTCCTCGTCGCTCGTCTCCGGCACGCTCCGGTGGTGGATGACGCCCGCGCTGTTGACGAGCACGTCGAGGCGGCCGAGGCGTCCCACGCTCTCCGCGACCAGCGCGTCGGCGGCGGCGGAAGTGCCGAGCCCGCTGCGTATGAAGGTCGCGCCGCTGCCGGCGAGCTCCGCCGCCAGCGTTTCTCCGCGCTCGGCGCTGCGGCCGCTGAGCACCAGCTTGGCACCCTCTCGGGCGAACGCGCGGGCGCATTGTTCGCCGATTCCCGAGGTCGCGCCCGTTATCAGTACGCCCTTGCCTTCGAGTCCCATGCCGGCGTTCCTCTTCGTCTCGGAAGCCATGGAAAGGTTCCGGATCGACCGACCCGACACGATGGCGCACACCGGCGGTGCCTCGTCCCGGCCGACGGGCAGGACCATTCAGAAGTCGAGTTGCGGGGTTCGAAGTACTGGAATCAGGCG
>CAYFYD010000105.1:0-10711 GCA_964347195.1 uncultured Ectothiorhodospiraceae bacterium | reverse complement strand
AGTACTGGTGAGGTCGGGGAACCTGCCCCAAGGGACCCGGCGGAGGGAAGCGGCCCGGGTCGGCCGGAGGAACGATCCTTCTCGGGAAGCAGGGTGGGGAAGTCTGATTTTGTTTGATGGATTTCATATCAATAAGTTGAGAGAATTTCTTGATATATGACATGAATATAGGACCGGACGAAAAAAAAGCCCCCTTCCGCGTACGGAAGGGGGCGTTGGGTCCCGGCGCCCGCGTGGGGGGGGAGGGTCACGCGACGAGGCGGAAGCTCTCGTCGTTGACGGCGGGACGCCGAGATTCGATGGCGGTATCGAGACGCCCGCCGCGGCGTCTCGAGCGCGCGTTCCGGCGGCGGGCGAGCTCTTCGAGCGGCAGATTCCGGCTCGCTACTTCGACCAGGTCGCCGGGTTCGATGCCGATGTCCCGGAGCGCGTGGCGATCGAGGTGGTTCAGGGTGTCGAGCGTGCGCTGCCGTCTCGCCCTCTCCCGCAGCCCGGATCGCAGACCGCGCAGTCCGTCGATCATGCCGGACACCAGATCGGTGAGCGGCTCCGTCAGCCCGGCGAGTCCCGGGAAGGCGCCGGAAGCGGCGTTCGCTCGGCGGGTATCCATGCTCGGATGACGTTCGTAGCCCATGGCGTGCTCCTTCACCGTGTGTGTCAACGGTTGATGTGGTTGATCCGCTTTATGCCCGGATCTCGAGGGGAGCACCATTGGTGCTTTCCGCCGGGCGCTTTCGGTTTACCGCAGTCGGAGGGGGCGGCGGAGCGGAGCGCGCCGGCACGCGTGTCCTCGATCGTGCTCCGGCCGGTCCGGCGCCGCCGCCCGGCCGTCGTTCGTCCCGGGTTCGCGCCCGGCGGCCGGGAGACGCGTCCGGCGGCGGGCCCGGTGAGGGTTGCGCGTCCACGGCCGGGGCGGGCGCATCCGTGATCGGTCAACGAATTGCGCGTCTCGGAAGGATGGATTCCCGCATGCGCGGGAATGACCCGAGCGGATCCCGGTCGGCTTCAATCAGCTTGGATGGATTCCCGCGTGCGCGGGAATGACGGGGCACCGGAGCGCTCGGCACCGCCACTGGCACTGGATTCCCGCGTGCGCGGGAATGACGTCAGCCCGGCGGCGGGCGCGGGAGGCGGCGCGGATGGATTCCCGCGTGCGCGGGAATGACCCTCCCCGAACTCCCCGGCGTCCACGCCGTGCTATGGATTCCCGCGTGCGCGGGAATGACAGCTTGCGTGGCTTCGCGAGCCCTCGGGGCTCGATGGATTCCCGCGTGCGCGGGAATGACGACGAGCAGACCGTACATTTCGATCGGATCTGGCCTGGATTCCCGCGTGCGCGGGAATGACGATACTCGAATCGGGAGCTATTCCCGTCCCGTCACTCCCGTCCCCGTGGTCCCTTCCGTCATTCCCTATCCCGTCATTCCCGCATCCGAGCCCTCATCCGTCATTCCCGCGGAAGCGGGAATCCACGTGCGCCGAGCGATCACGGATGAAGGCGGGCGCGGGCCGGCCTCTCAGCCGAGCTCGACGAGAGGAGCTCCGCCGCCGGGCAGCACCTCGCCGATCGCGGCCGCGCGTTCGTAGCCCGCCTCCCGCAGGGCGCAGACGCACGCGGCGGCGCGCTCCGGGGGCAGGCTGGCGAGCAATCCCCCCGAAGTCTGGGGGTCGTAGAGGATGGGAGGGCCGCCGCCCTCGGCCCCGGCTTCGCCAAGCTGCGCCGCGAAAGCCTCGTTTCCCGGGTGCAGGGTGCTCGCAAAGCCCTGCTCCAGCAGATCACCCGCGCCCGGCAGCACGGGCAGGCGCCGGGTTTCGAGGCGGGCGCGGGTCCCCGAGGCGTCCAGCATCTCGACGAGGTGACCGAGCAATCCGAAGCCGGTGACGTCGGTGCAGGCTCTCGCCCCGTGGGCGGCGAGCACTTCGGCCCCGCGGCGGTTGGAAAGTCGCATCGAGGCGAGGGCGGTCTCGATGGTCGCCACCCCGGCGCCGGCCCGCATGTCCGCGGCGAAGACCACCCCGGTGCCGAGGGCCTTGGTGAGCACGAGGCGGTCTCTCGGGCGTGCGCCGCTCTTGCGCAGCACCGCGCCGGGCGCGGTGAGCCCGTTGACGGTGAGACCGAAGGAGAGCTCCGTCCCCTCTCCGGTATGGCCGCCCACGAGCACCGCACCCGCGTCGCGGAGCGCCTCCGCCGCGCCGGAGAGGACCTGGAAGAGCTCCTCTTCCTGCTTTTCGGCGCGCCCGTAGCGGAGCGTCACCGTCGCCTGGGCGGAGTGCGCGCGGGCCCCCATCGCGAAGAGGTCGCCCAGGCAGTGCACCGCGGTGATGTGCCCGAACAGGTAGGGGTCGTCCACGAAGGGCCGGAAGTGGTCGACCGACTGCACGAGCAGCGCGCCGCGCGGCACCTCGAGGACGGCGGCATCGTCGGGGGCGTCGAGGCCGACGACGACGTCGCGGCGGGTCCCCGGCTCGATGCGCGCGAGCGCGGCGGCGAGCACGGGGCTCGCCACCTTCGACCCGCACCCGCCGCAGCGCATCGCGTCCCCGGGGGCCGGTCCGGTACCGGCCTCGCCCGCGGAGGAGGAGACGGGCATGGGAGGCAGGTCCTGGTAGCGCCGCATCCAGCGCCGGTCGATCCAGTCCTTGAGCCCCCACAGCCACTCGCCCTCGAGACCGAGCCCCCCCCACGAGGCGACGGCATGACGCCGCCCGGTCGAGATGAGCGAAAGGGTGCGGCGCTGGGCACGAAAGGGCCGCGGACGCTCGCCTCCGGCAAGGCGTCTCAGGTTCTCGGCGAGCAGCGGGCCGGCCCGCACCGCGTAGACCCCGGACTTGGGCAGGGTCGGGCCTTCGGCGAATCCCGCGGTGTCGCCGGCGGCGAGCACGTGGTCATGCGAGGTGGACTGGAGGGTGTCCCGCACCCGCACGAAGCCCGCCACGTCCAGATCGAGACCGGTGTCGGCGAGCCAGGGGGCGGGGGAGGCGTGGGTGACGAGGAGGGCGGCATCGAAGGCGATGGCGGGGGCGCCCGCGACCTCCGCCCGGCCCCGGGAGAGCGCGGTGACCCGGTGGCGGGGTCGGAGCTCGATCCCCGCGCGGGCGAGCGCCGCGCCCAGGCGTCGCCGGGTGCCCGCCCCGTGTCCGGGCAAGGCTTGCGCATCGGCACAGACGATGGTGATGCGGGGGGGCTCTCCGCGCGCCGCCGCTCCCAGACGGCGCTTCAGCGCGAACGCGAGCTCCACGCCCCCGGCGCCCGCCCCGATGATCAGGATCCTGAGAGGTGTGCGCTGGTCCCGGACCCGCGCTTCCAGATCAGCGAGCCTCCGCAGGAAGACGTCGACCGGCTTGACGGGGATCGCCCACTCCTTCGCGCCGTCGATGAGCGCGCGGTCGGGCCGGGAGCCGATGTCGAGGGAGAGCAGGTCGAAGGCGACGGGAGGGCGCCCTTCGACCTGCACCGTGCCGCGCGCGAGGTCGAGGCCCCGCGCGCTGCCTCGAAGGAGGCGCGTGCCCGCGAAGGCCGCGAGACGACGCAGGTCGATGTGCGCCTCCTCGTGACGATAGAGACCGGCGACCAGCCCGGGCAGCATTCCGGAGTAGGGCGTGAGGAGGTCCCGGCTGACGAGAGTGACGCGCACCCCGGGCGGCGGAGACATCGCGAAGCGGCGCAGGACCTCGACGTGGCTGTGGCCGCCGCCGACGAGGACTACATCCCGGTCCACCGGACGGTGCATGGGGGCCGGACCTGGCATCACCGGCTACCGGCGCTCGGGCGGCTGCTCACACGGGAAGGGCGGACCGCGCGGACCGTCGCCGAAAACGCAGCGCCGGGCGCCGGGCGCAGAACTCCGATCCGGGCGCGCTCAGCCGAATCCGTAGAGCGCGGCGGCGTTGCCGTACACGATGCGGCGCTTGTCGACCTCCGAAACGCCCGCGAAGGTGCGATCGATGACTTCGCGCGAACGCGGGAAGGTGCCTTCGTCGTGCGGGTAGTCGCTGCCCCACATCAGGTTGCCGGCGCCGGTGAGGTCCAGGTTCCGCAGCGCGCTGGGGTCGTCGCCGAAGGTGACGTAGCCCTGACGCGCGAAGTACTCGCTCGGGCGCAGATCGAGCTTGGGCTGGATCCACATGTGCTTCTTCTCGTACTGCTCGTCGAGGGCGTAGAGCAGCCAGGCGAGCCACCCGGCGCCGCATTCCACCACCACGAACCTGAGACCGGGATGGCGCATCGTCACCCCGGAGCCGATCAGCCGCGAGATCGGACTCATCCCGTCGGCCATGCGCATCACCATGAAGTCGAGCGCCCCTCCCACGCCCTCGAGCTCGCCCCAGTCTTCGGGGTACAGGTCGCGATCGTTGGTGAACGCGTGCAAGGCGAGCACCAGACCGGTGTCTTCCAGCGCCGCCCACAGGGGCTCGTACTCGGGAAGGTGGTAGGGCCGGTCCTCGACGGTGATGGGGATCTTGGCGCTGCGGTAGCCGAGCCGTGCGATGCGCTCGACCTCCCCGACCGCGGCGTCGATGTCCGCGACCGGAAGCGCCGCCACCGGAACGAAGCGGTCCCGGTGGGGGCCGAAGAGATCCATCGCCCAGTCGTTGAAGGCCCGTGCCACGCACATCTGGTACTCGGGGTCCGGGGACAGGTAGAGGGCGAGGGTCTCGTTCGCGTAGATGACCTCGGCGTCGATCCCGTCGCGCCGCATGTCCGCGATCCGCCGGTCGAGGTCGCGCCCGCCGCTCGGGTCGGAACGGAACTCCCGCTCCTGGTCCTCGTTCGTGGCCACGCTCGCCGCGACATCGAGGCGGCGCGGCTTCTTGCCTTCCATCACGTAGTAGCGCGCGCCGTCGCGCTCCTCGATGTGCGGCACACGGTCGCGGAACTTCCGGGGAACGCGCTCCCGGTAGAGGAGGGGGTCTTCCTGCACGTGCGAGTCGGCGGAGATGACTTCGAGTTCCGGCATGTCGAGCTACCACTGCGATGGACACCGCCCATTATGCGTCAACCCACGGGCGCACCGCTGCGGCGGGTGCCGGGCAAGAAGCTCGGACCCGTGGCATGGACGATGATCGTACATCGTATGATATGATAGTACATCGTATGATAAATTAAGTAAATCAATAGGATATTGTAGTTATCTCATGTTTCATATGAGGTCAGTCAGGAGAGACGTTCCTGATGACGCCCCTCCTCAGCCCGGCTGCCGACACGCCCGGGGACTGAGCGTCCCCCTCCTCCCTGGCGCCGAGCCAGACCCCCGGCTGCCGACACGCCCGGGGACCGAGCTCGGAGGCCCGCCGTCGAGCCCGCAACGACCCGCCCGCCGCAGGGGTGCAGTGCCCCGACCGAGCCCGGCAATGCGCCGTCTGGAACTCGAACACCGAGCTGCGTGCGTCATCAGGAAAGATGTTCAGAGAGAGGGAGTCTGGCGGAAGAGGGTGGGAGTCGAACCCACCGAACGTGTCTGACACGTCCCAACGGATGTGACGTCCGCGCGGGCCACCGGACCCGATCCACTTCCTCGAAGCCTTGCCGGCCGACGAGTCCACCGCCTTGGCGCCTCCGGCGCGGCCGACGATGCCTGCCGCCCGGCACTTTACTCCACAATGTCCTTCGCGGCGCGCATCCCGGACCGCGGGTCAGGGCTCTTTGGAACTCGAGTTCGGGATTAGTTCGCCGACATGGATTCCCGCCTACGCGGGAATGACGGAAGGGGCGCGGGAATGACGGGAGAGGGCGCGGGAATGACATCATCTGCGCAAGACGTGTCGCTCCCACGACAGCCGACACTCCCTCCATGGTCGTCATTCCCGCGAAGCTTGTCCCCGATCCCGATCGGGGAGCGGGAATCCACCGCCTGATTCCAGCCGCCCCCCACCTGCCGGAGAACACGGCGCGTACACTCTGATCGGGGAGCGGGAGCCCACCGCCTGATTCCGGCATGCGACTTCTGACTGTTGCGGGCCGCGGGCGACCTCGCCGGAGAGCGGGACCCGCTTCTCCCGTGCGGCAGGCGCGTCGGGTCCCCGGGCTCCTTCCTCATCCCGAGGGGAGCGGGTGCGGTGCGGGTCCGTGCCGCGCCGCGGGTTCGGGGAGACTTGCATGAAAGGCAAGATCGAGAATACTGGCGCGAGGGTCCATGCCGCGGGTTCGGGGAGATTTGCACATTGCCGGGACGGGCGGCCGGAGGAACTGAGTCCGTTTCGCGGTACTTGCGTGAGGTAGTACGACTTCCGGATAGTGGCGGGATGGGCGGCTGGACGAACGAAGTCCGTTTCGTCGGTTCGGGGAGATGCGGGCGGGGGAGGCCGGGCCCTCATTCGCCGGCGGCGCCGAAGAGCTCCTCCGGCGAGGCGACCACGATGCGCCGGTCGCCGAGGCGCCGGGTGAGTCCCGAGGCGTCGAAGTGCTCGAGCACCTGGATGGTGAGGTTTCGCCCGATGCCGGAACGGTCGCGGAAGCCCGCGGCGTCGAAACGCCCCTCCGGATCTTCCTCGGCCAGCTCTGCCGCCATCCGAGCCAGCGCGGCGAGCGCTCCGGGGTGGAAGTAGCGGTTGTCGGCCACCCGGACGAGCTGGCGACGGCCGACGGAGCGCTTGAGAAAGGCGAGCAGCGCCGGCTTGTTGACGCGCAGGCGTGCCGCCAGCTCGCTCACCACCGGCGGCCTGGTGGTGCGGGGACCGAGCTCCGCCGAAAGGGAACGCCACAGCCGGGCGTCCGCGCCGCTCAGGGCGGGGACGTGGTCCGGCTCCCTCACCGACTGGCCGTCCCGGACGATGCGGCCGGTGCGGATCAGGGCGCGCAGCGCCGGCAGGGCGAGGCGCCGCGGAGCCTCTTCCGCGATCGATCGGCACAGGGTGCCTTCGTCGGGTCCGACCTGGTCGCGGTGCTCGGCGTGCCACTTGGCGAGAGCGCGCGACAAGGCGTCGGACAGGTCCTGCCAGCGGCGCGCGGCAAGCCCCATCCGGCGTCGGCCGACCCGGACTTCGACCACCCCGGCGGTCTCGAAGAGCGCGCGTGCCGGCGCGGACTCGAGATTGCGCGCGGCAGCGAACTCCTCGACGTCGATGCCGTCCGGGCTGCACCGGAGCACTGCCGCGAGTGCCTGCGCGTGGTCGTCGGCCGCCAGCGCGCGCAGGGCTTCGAGACGTGCAGGGCGTGCCCGCCCCCGGGCGGGGGGAAAGGGATCGATGACTCGTCCGCCTCCGACCGTGCGCCGGCCGGACTGGTCCCGGACGATACAGCGGTCGCCGGCGACGGCGTGGGCCGGCCGGTCCAGGTGGATCTGGGCGAGTCCCTTCCCTCCGGGGGGCACCTCGCGCGCCTCGAGCAATGCGATGCGGGCGCTCGCGAATCCCGACCCGAGGTGGAGATGCACCTGCGTCCAGTGACGGAAGGGACGGCTCTCGCTCGCCAGTATGCGCAGCCGCAGGTCGATGCGCCGGGTTGCCGGACCGAGCCCCTCGGCCACTACCCAGTCGCCCCGGTGCAGGCGACCGCGGTCGAGGCCGGTCCCGCTCAGATTGAGGGCGAGGCGCTGTCCGGCCCGGCCCGACCCCGCCTCCCGGTGGCCGGCCTGCAGGCCGCGCACGCGCACCGGCAGACCCTGGGGCTGCACGAGCAGCCGGTCGCCCACCCTCACCCTTCCCGAGAAGGCGGCGCCGGTGACGACCACCCCGGCGCCGCTCACGCTGAAGGAGCGGTCGACGGCGAGGCGGAAGTGCCCCCGGGAAGAGCGCGCGTCGAGCGCGGCGGCGCTGCGCTCCAGGTGCTCGCCGAGCGCCTCCACTCCCTCTCCGGTGAGTGCGCAGACGGGCAGGATCGCCGCGCGCGCGAGCGCGGTGGGCGCGAGCAGGTCGCGTATCGCGGCCTCCACCTCCGCCACCCGTTCCTCGTGCACCCGATCCGTCTTGGTGAGGGCCACCGCGCCCCGATCGAGTCCCATGAGCGCCAGAATGTCGAGGTGCTCCCGGGTCTGAGGCATCACGCCGTCGTCGGCGGCGACCACCAGCAGCCCGAAGTCGATGGCGGCGACGCCCGCGAGCATGTTGCGGATGAACTTCTCGTGCCCCGGCACGTCGACGAAGCCGAGGGTGGTTCCGGATGCGAGCTCCCGGTACGCGAAGCCGAGGTCGATGCTCAAGCCCCGCGACTTCTCCTCCGGCAGGCGGTCGGTGTCCACTCCGGTGAGCGCCCGCACCAGCATTGTCTTTCCGTGGTCGACGTGTCCGGCGGTGGCGATCAGCATCGCATCCTGTCTCTGGCGCCGGGGGCGCCCGCGTGTTGAGCCTCGAAGCCGATTCTATGCGGATCGCCGGCTCCGGCCACGCCGCGCTCCGCGGCGAGCGGCTTCCCCGCGGGGCGGGCCGCGGCCCGGCGAGGTTGCGGCTTCTCGAACGCCGATGGATCCGGTGACCCGAAGCGTGCATCCGCGGCGCTCTTCGCTCCCTCCCGGCCGGGACCCGCCGAACGCCTCGCGCAGGGCAAAAACGAACTTGTTCAGACTGCCGCTGGAAAACAGGGCGGATCAGTGGGATGTCTCCGACTTCGGGATGGTCCTGCGCCCCGCGCACTTCGGGTACCGGCAGGTCCCCGCTTTCGGTACAGTCGTTCGCGGGTTCGGGACGACGAGCCCCACGGCGAGGAGGGCGAGATGCCGGGACGGGTCAACACCGTGCTGACCATTCCGAGGCCGGGCGAGGTCGAGCTGGTGGATCGTGCCTGGCCGCGCATCATTCCCGGCTATGTTCTGGTGAAGGCGCTCATTGCGCCGATATGCATCGAGCACCAGATCTACCGGGACCACACCTTCGAGGAGGACTCCAACGACAGCGAGCATCTGGGTCACGAGGGCGTGGGCGAGGTGGTCGAGGTCTGCACGGGTTCCCGGTTCGAGGTCGGCGACCGGGTCATCGTCTATCAGGGCCGGCGCTGCGGGAGGTGCGTGCCGTGCATGCGCGGGTACAGCCCGACCCACTGCGAGCGGCACGGAAAGGTCGGCCCGGACCGGGCCCACTACAGCCACGAACGTGCCTGCGGCAACGACTCGGGCGGGTTCGCGTTCGCCAAGTACCGTACGGTGCCCGAGGACATGCTCCAGCGTATCCCCGATCGCCTCTCGTTCCGGCACGCGGCGGCCGCGAACTGCGCCTGCGGCTGCACCTTCTCGGCGGTGGAGACGCTCGGCGTCGAGGCCGGCGATCACGTGCTGGTGGCCGGTATCGGATTCATCGGCTTCGGCGTCATCGTCAACGCCCTGTACCGCAATGCGACGGTCATCGTGCTCGGGCGAAACCCGTATCGGATGGACCTGTGCCGCCGGCTCGGCGCCCACCACATCGTCGATCCGGACGCCGCGGACTGGCGCGAGCAGGTCAGCGAGATCACCGGCTTCAAGCGCGGTGTCGATCATGCCTTCGAGTGCTCGGGCTATCCCTACTACCAGCAGAGGTGTCTCGACGCGGTCCGCCAGTACGGCCGGATCTATTCGCTGGGCTTCGTGCCCGGCTCGAGCGAGCGATACCCGCTGCACGTGCTCGAGGAGCTGCTCAACAAGCATGTGACGTGGACCGGCGGCCACGACGTGGACGTGAACCACCGGGACCGGCTCCTCGCGATGCTCCTCGACGAAACGGTGCAGAGAAGGATCGACCTCATGGTCACCCATGCGTTTCCCATGTCGAAGGCCGCGGAGGCCTTCGAGGTGGCGCTGACGAAGCGCTGCGGAAAGATCTATCTCTACCCCCATGAAGATCCCGTCGACCAGAGCCGGTTGACGCCAAGCCTGGACGAGTCTCATGAAGTACTTGGCAATCAGTGAGTTACGATCGATCTGTCGAGTCACCGGTGGGTGTTCTCTGCGTGTCGGTTGCGATCGGGCAATGGGTGATCCATTGATTTCTCCAAGGGGCGACACAGCGCCCCGGTAGGGTGCACAGGCCCCGGGTTGCTCGCGTCGAGCCGCGCCGAACGCCGTCCCGAGGTCGGATACTGGTCGCCATGTCGCGCTTCCGACGGGTCCGGGTCGCGCTTCGCCATCCCCTCGAGTCGGTGCTGTGCGTGCTGATGGTCGCGATCGTCGTGGTCATCTTCGCGCAGGTGGTGACCCGCTACCTCCTGCACGTCTCGCTCTCGTGGTCCGAAGAGCTCGCCCGCTATCTGCTCATGTGGCTCGCCATGCTGAGCGCGGCCTACGGATTCAAGATCAGGGCGCACTTCGCTCTCGTGTTCATCGTGAACCGCTTCCCGGACACGGTACGCAAGGTCGTGTCCCTCACGGTTTCGCTCCTGGTATGCGCTCTGCTGTGCCTGTTCGTGCTCGAGGCGGTGGAGATCACCTGGTCGGTGAGGAGGCAGGTCGGACCGGCCACCGGACTGTCCAAGGCGCTTCCCTACTCCTCCGGGGTGGTCGGAGGCCTTCTCATGCTCTACTACGTCGCGCTCAACGCGTGGCGGGACTGGTGGACCCGCAACGAGCGGGCTGCATAGGGGAGCGCCGAGGGCGTCTCGCCGGTCGCGTTCGCCGGCCGGCGCCTCGGCCCGCGATGTCGCCCCGTCAGCGGGCAAGCGGAGCGGCGGGAGCGCCGCGCCGGGTGCGAAGCGCAGCGCAGGCGGCACTTCGAGCGAGTGGCGCAGCGGGCGCGCCCCGGACTGACGCTGAGATCAGGGCTCTTCAAAAGTCGGCTTGACGGCTTCAGACTCCGAGCTTCGGGATTG
>CAYFYD010000104.1:0-10738 GCA_964347195.1 uncultured Ectothiorhodospiraceae bacterium | reverse complement strand
CGTCGTCAACCGAAGAAAGCGCTTCTGCATCGAGGAGCTACGCTGTCCGGCGGCGGTCGAGGACGCCCACGAAGTGATCTGCCCTGGGGACGGGCGGGACGGCGCTTGTGCACGCCCGGTCGGTCTGCGATCATCCGCCGCCGTCGACGGCTGGGCGGAGAGGCGCGGTGAGCAAGGCGGACGACATCTTCTGGAAGGAGTTCGGGATAATCCTGCTCCTCCTGTTCGCCTTCGCGGTGGCGATGTTCATCATCGCGCGCGGCATCGGGGCCACCACCATGGTGCGGATGCAGACCGGCGCCGAGTCGGTCGCGGCGCGCATCCAGCCGGTAGGACAAGTGCGGGTGGGCGACCCGACCGAGCAGAGCGCGGCGGAGCCGGTCGAGGTCGCGGCGGTGGCACCGGAGACCGTGCAGGCGGCGGCCTCCGCGTCCGGAAGCAACGTGGCCGCGGCGGATGCCGCACCGGGCGAGACGGTCTACCACGGGCTGTGTCATGCATGCCATGCGGCCGGACTCGTCGGCGCACCGAAGCCCGACGACACCGAGGCCTGGAAGGAGCGCGCGGAGAAGGGCCTCGACGCAATGGTTGCGATCGCGATCCAGGGTCTGGGCGGCATGCCGCCCCGGGGCGGCAATCCCGCGTTGACGGACGAGGAGATCCGGCAGGCGATCCGGTACATGCTCGTGCAGGCGGGAGTGGAGGCGGGATAGCCCGCATCGCATCCCTTGCCAATCGCCCTCCCTGGCCCCGCATTTTTCATCGACCTCCCAACTGCGGACGCCGGCACCCGAGCGGTGAACGGGCGTTTCAGTGTCTCTCGGTCCGTGCGCCCGCGATCCTGTGCGTCTCGACGCCCGCAGCTCACGAAGCCGAGGTAGAGAAACGCGGGCTGGCGTCCGCGGGCTATAGCGCCTGCAGGTTGGCGTAGGCGATCACCAGCCACTTGGCGCCGTCGCGGGCGAAGTTGACCTGCACCCGGGCGTGGGGTCCGTCGCCCTCCAGACCGAGCACCACGCCTTCGCCGAACTTCGGGTGGTTGACGCGCTGGCCGAGGCGGAACGCGCCGGACGGGGAGGCGCGGGCGGATGTGGGCGCCGGCGTCCCACGAAAGAAGGGGCGCGACACCTTGGCGCGCAGGCGCACTTCTTCCACCAGCTCCTCCGGGATCTCCCGCAGGAAGCGCGATGCGGGAGAGTAGCGCTCCGAGCCGTGGAGGCGACGCGCTTCCGCGTAGCTCAGGACGAGCTGCCGCCGGGCGCGCGTCATGCCCACGTAGCACAGGCGGCGCTCCTCCTCCAGCCGGCCGGACTCCTCGATGCTCCGTTGATGGGGAAAGAGCCCCTCTTCGAGGCCAGTCAGGAACACCACCGCGAACTCGAGTCCCTTGGCGGAGTGCAGCGTCATCAGATGCAGGCAGTCCTCCTCGCCGGCCGCCTGCTCCTCGCCGGACTCGAGCGCGGCGTGAGCGAGGAAGGAAGCCATCTCGCCCGCGCCGTCTTCGACTTCGTCGGAGAGCGAAGCACAGTACTGCTCGGCGGCACTCGCCAGCTCCTCCAGGTTCTCCGCCCGGGTCTGCGCGCGGTCGGCGCCCTCCCGCTCGTAGTGGGCGAGGAGGGCGCTGCGCTCCACCGCGAGCCGCACCTGGTCGGCGGGTGCCAGGGGGCGGGCCTCCCTGTCGAGAGTCTCGATGAGAGAGACGAAGCCCCCGAGCGCGCCGGCCGCGCGCGTACTGAGGGCGCGAGCTTCGAGGAGCTCCCGCGCCGCCGCCCACAGTGAGCGCCCCCGCTCCCGTGCCGCCCCGCGCAGCGCCTGAACGGTGCGCGAGCCGATTCCCCGCGGCGGGACATTGACCACCCGCTCGAAGGCCGGGTCGTCGTGGCGGTTGGCGCTCAGCCTCAGGTACGCGAGTGCGTCCTTGATCTCGGCGCGTTCGTAGAAACGCAGCCCCCCGTAGACCCGGTAGGGCATACCGGCCGAGAGCAGCGCCTCTTCGAGCACCCGGGACTGCGCGCTCACCCGGTAGAGCACCGCGATGTCGCGGCGGCGCATCCCCCCCTCGACGCACTGCTGCGCACGCGATACCACGAAACGGGCCTCATCCACCTCGTTGAAGGCGGCGTAGAGCGTAATGGGCTCTCCGCCGTCGCCGTCCGTCCACAGCTCCTTGCCGAGGCGGTCGCGATTGTTCGCGATGAGCGCGTTGGCGGCGCCGAGAATGGTGCGGGTGGAACGATAGTTCTGCTCCAGCCGGTACACCGCGACGGCGGGAAAGTCGCGGGTGAACTGGTCGAGGTGTCCCACCTTCGCGCCGCGCCAACTGTAGATGGACTGGTCGTCGTCGCCCACCGCGAACACCTGTCCTTCGGAGCCGGCGAGCAGGCGAAGCCAGGCGTACTGGATCGCGTTGGTGTCCTGGAACTCGTCGACGAGCAGATGGGTGAAGCGGGCCCGGTAGTCGGCGAGGACCTCCTCGCGCTCGCGGAGCAGCTCGTGCGCGCGCAGCAGCAGCTCCGCGAAGTCGACGACGCCGTTGCGCCGGCACATCTCCTCGTAGGCGCGGTAGATCGCGATCAGGCGCTCGTGCTCCCCGTCGCTGCGCGCATCGAGGTGACGGGCCCGCAAACCCTCGTCCTTGCGGGCATTGATGTAGCCCTGCACCTGCCGCGGCACCCAGCGCTTCTCGTCGAGGTCGAGGTCGCGCAGCACGCGGCGGATGCAGCGGGCCTGGTCCTCGCTGTCGAGGATCTGAAAGCCGGGAGGCAGCCCCGCTTCTTCGCAGTGAGCCCGCAGCAGGCGGTTGGCGAGCCCGTGAAAGGTGCCCACCCACATGCCGCCGAGCGGATGCCCGAGCATGCTCTCGATGCGCGTGCGCATCTCCCGGGCCGCCTTGTTGGTGAAGGTGACCACGTAGACGCTCCACGGCGCGGCCTCGCCGGTCGCGAGCAGCCAGGCCACGCGGTGCACGAGCACCCGGGTCTTGCCGCTCCCGGCCCCGGCGAGCACGAGCTGATGGCCGGGCGGGGCGGCGGCGGCGGCGCGCTGGGCCGCGTTCAGGGGATCGAGTATGTGGGTCACGTCCATGCCTGGTGCTCACTGCGCTTGCGCGCCGGAGAGGGTCTCGCCGCGTTCCCCCCCCGGACCGAGTCCGGCGCTGCGGGCGATCGCGAGCCCGGCGGCGGCGGGCAGGTCGAAGTCGGGGTCGGCGACGGGACCGCTCAGAGACAGGTGCAGCCCGAGCGCTTCCCCGGGCCCCGCGAGGCGGCCGATCTCCGCCGCGAACGAGGTTCCCGCGGCCCCGGCGGCGGGCACCGGATCGAGGGCGAGGTCCCGGACTACGAGGTCGCCCGCCGCGTCGATCCTGCCGCCGGAGAGATCGAGCGCGAGGTCGACATCGCCCTGCCCGGCCCGGACGCCGACGCCGAGGTGGCGGCGCGCGTACCCCGAGAGCCGGTGGAGATCGACGTCGTCCAAGCGTACCCGGACACGTGCGTCGAAGCCGCGCGCCGCCGCACGGAGCTCGCCGCTCACGTCGAGCCGCGCCGAGCCATCGAGCCGGCCATCGACCTCGAAGCGTGCGGAACGTTGCGCATCCGCGCTGTCCAGACCAATCACCCGAAGCCGGTAGGGCTCGACTTCAACCTCCCAGGGGGGCTCCACGCCCCGGTCGACGAACACCGCGCGGTTGTACCCGCCGATGTCGAGCTCCCCGACCTCCACCGCGACGAAGCCGCGCGGGCGGGTGGCGCCGGGCCAAGCGGGGAGCATCCACTCGCCCGCCTCGTTCACACCGAGAGCGGCCACGGAGTCGTCCAGAATGAGGGTTTCGGCGGCGAGGCGTCCCCGCTCGCGCTCGAGAGCCTCGATCTGTAGCCGGGCCGCGACAATCGAGGCGCCCGAAGGGCCTCCGTCGATCAGGGATACGTCTCCGAACACGACGCGTTCCGCCCCGAAACGCTCCGCCTCGGAGAGATCCAGATCGGTGACGCGCCACCCCGACCACGCAAAGCGGGAGCCCTGCGCATCGGACGCGAGATGCCCGGCGCCCCCACTCACGACTCTGAGGCGGGAGGATCCGGAGGGGAGGCTCTCGTCCCCGGTCGCCTGGAGATCCTCGAGCTTCCAGTGGAGTCCGTGAGCCGCCGACCCTTCGAGCGCGGCGACCGACGCGTGACGGACCGAGGGCAGGCTCCCGAGCGGCCAGTCGAAAGCGCCGGCGAGGAGGTGGTCCGCCCGCCAGCCGACTCCGCCGGCGGCCTCGAACTCCAGTCGTTCCAGGTCGAGCGGGTCCACTCGCAGGCGGCGCCCGGGTCCTTGCCACTGGAGCAGACGCGCGGCGACTCCATTGGCCTGCCAGCGCCCGCCCTCTCCATCGTCGAGGGACAGCGCGCCGGAGCGCAGGCGGTGGGCGTCGACCCCACCATCGCCGAGCACCACGAGCGAATCGAAGGCCACGGGGAGAGCCTTCCAGGCAAGGCCCGAGGCCGCGCGCAAGCTCAGGGTGTCGGCCTCGGGCGCCGTGAGTCTGGCGCTGCCTCCGGGCGCGCGCTCGACCGCTCCCGACTCGAGGCCGTGCGCCTCGAGCACTGTCCCGGAAGGCAAGTCCAGGATAGCGCGCTCGGAACGCGCCGTCTCGAGCGTCACTCCGCCCTCCCTTCCGACGGTGGGGGAGTCGAGCTCGAGCGCATCGAAACGCCACCGTTCGCCGCCGGCGGCGCGGTAGCGGAGATCGTCCACAAACGCCCGCCGGGCGGAGCTCGACCCCTCCTCCTGCCAGCGCGCCTCGGTGAGAGACACCGCGCGCGACTCCCACGAGGTACCGCGCGGGACTTCGTAGCGCAGCGAGCCGGCTTCGAGACCATCCGCTTCGCCGCCCCCGGGGTGCAGCGTGAGCGCCCGGGCCTCGAGGCCGTCGCCTTCCAGCACGACACCGTCCCCGCCTCGATACACCAAGGTACCGAGCTCCGCCATTCCGGCTTCGGCGGCGCAGGGGCGAAGGCGCAGTGGGCCGGCCCCGAGCCCGTGCGCCGTCCAGCTCCGGTCCTCCGGTCCCGAGCCGGCGATGCGCGCCGCGCTCACCTTCTCCGCATCCAGCACACCGTCGTCCACGACGAGGGACTCTCCGCGCAGATCCCGAGCCCTGACCCGGCACCCGCCGCCGGCATGCTCCAGGACATCGAACGAGGCGAGCCCGACTCGCCAGGGACCCGCCAGGTCGAAGCGGAGCGACTCCATCCGGGCCCCGAGGGCAGTGACGCCGAGGTCCGGGGCGTCCACCACGAGGCTCTCCAGCACGGCATCGGCCACGCTCGCCCACGCTTCCGGCGTGATCGTCACGCGTTCGAGGCGCGGGCGCTCCACCGAGAAGCGCCGCGCGCCCGCCTCGCCGCCGGCGACCGCTTCGAGTCCGGACGCGGACACCTGCTCGATCCTGACGCCTCCCGAAGCTCCGTGCAGCTCGCGGGCCTCGAGACTCCGAAGACGGATCTCCGTCTCCGGGAGAGGGGACTCCGCGCGCACGTTGCGCACCCGCAGGTGATCGAGACGATAGCGGCCGGCGTCTTCCAGGGAAGCCTTCAGCTCGACGCGCTCGAGCTCCACGTGCAGCGGCGGTGCCCGCTTCGCGCTTCGCTCGAACCCGATCGAGTCGACGCGCCCCGTCCCGGCGACGACGGGTACCCCGTGCCAGCCCCCGATCCCCGCCCAGTGCAGGCCGGACACGACAGCGCTGGCCGACCCGCCGGTATCCGCTACCCGCGCCGCCGCGGTATCCAGCGTTCCCTGGAAGTAGACGCGCTCCGGCCGGGCGAAGGCCGGCCCCGACAGGGTCAGGGTGCCGTCCCACACCGAATCCGCCTGGGCGATCGCCAGCTCCCCGAAGCGCAGGCCGGCGCCCGCGGTGCGCAGACTGCCGGTCGCGCGCAGACTGGCCCGGCGGGCCGGGCGCTCGTAGTGGAGCTCGAACTCGATGGCCGCGTACACGGACCCGGACCACGCGGAGGGCGCGCCCGTCGAAGCGGGATCGAAGAGACCGGCCGGCACGCCGTTCGCGGCGAGCGTGCCCTCGAGACGTTCGACGCCTCCTTCCCGATGCAGCCGGCCGCGGATCTCGAGCAGGGCGCCGCCCGCGTCCACGTCCACCTCCAGCCGGAGCCCGGTCTCATCGGCCTCCGGATCGCGATGCAAGCGGGCATGCCGCACCACGACCCTGCGCCCGATCTTCTCCGAAAGGCCGGGCAGACTCAGGTCCTCGAGCTGTACCTCCTCGAAGGGCACGCCGGTGCCGGGGAGCACCATTCCGGTCTCTTCGAGCGAGTCGAGATCGAGAGACGCGCCGCGGAGGCGCAGGTTCGTGAGCTCGATGCGTCCCTCGACGAGAGCGCCGCGCACGAGGTCCGCCCGGACTTCGGCGAACTCGAGGCCGGGGCCATCGGGAGAGCCGATTCGGAGATCGGAGAGCGTCAGCTCCAGGTCCCGGAGGTCGAGATACCCCCACCCCACCGAAGCCGGCAACCCCCGGGCCGCGAGCATCTCGGGCACTGCGAAGCGCAGCACGATGGGCAGCGCGGCATAGGCGAGCAAGGGCACGAGCAGGAGCGCCACGAACACCCGCCGGAGGACACGGCCGAATCGGGAGCGGGCAGGCGAAGGGCGGCGCCCGGGGCGAGAGCGCCCGGGAGGAGAGGCACGCGGCACGTTATCGGTCGTCCAAAGGCTCGATCGCGGGTTGGACAAGCGCGCACGCATCGTACCATCGCGAGCGGGCCGACCGATGGGAGCCGGGTCGCGAGGCCGCGGTCCTGAAGCGACCGATCCGCCGGTCAAGGGCAACCGAAAACTGCACATTTCCGGCAATCCCGCGCCACCCTCCGTCCCTCCCGTGCCCCCCTCCGTCATTCCCGCGAAGCTCGTCCCCGACCCCGATCGGGGGCGGGAATCCATTCCGGTCAACCAATCCCGAAGCTCGAGGCACAAAGACGTTCGAGTCGGATGGCGCCGCGCCGATCCAATCTGCCCGGGACCGGAGCCGTGGCGTGAAGCTGTCCTGCTGCTTGCCGATACGGTGTACGGTGGCGGCCCGGGGTCCGCTAACATGGGCCGCCCCGCCCCCGGAGCACGATCCATGGATCAGTTGACGAGCCGCGACGAAGCGCCGGACAGCGCGAGCGACCTGGAGGACATCGTCCGGGACGCGCTGGCCGAAGCGGAACGCCTGGGCGCGAGCGCGGCGGAGGCGGGCGTCTCTTCGAGCACCGGACTCAGCGTCACCGCCCGCCTGGGTGACGTGGAGACCATAGAGCACACCCAGGATCGCGGCCTCGCAGTCTCCGTGTACTTCGGGCAGCGCAAGGGCGCCGCGAGCAGCACCGACCTCGCGTCCGCGGCGATACGCGACACGGTGGCCGCCGCGTGCGGCATCGCCCGGCACACCTCGGAAGACGAGTGCGCCGGCCTCGCCGATGCCGAGCGGATGGCCACCGCGCTCCCCGATCTCGCGCTCGACCACCCGTGGCCGCTCAGTCCCGAGGCGGCGATCGATCTGGCGATCGAGGTGGAGGACGCCGCGCGCGGTCTCGATCCGAGGATCACGAACTCCGAAGGGGCAACGGTTTCCCGCCACCGGGGCGCGCAGGTCTACGGCAACAGCCACGGCTTCCTCGGCGGGTATCCGAGCACCCGGCACGAGATCGCCTGCGCGGTGATCGCGGAGCAGGACGGGGGGATGCAGAGAGACTACTGGTACAGCCTGTCTCGCCGCCCCGACGCGCTCGAGCCGCCCGATGCCATCGGACGGCGGGCGGCCGAGCGCGCCGTGCGCCGCCTGGGAGGAAGGCAGATATCGACGCGCGCGGCGCCGGTCCTGTTCAGCGCGGACACTGCGACCGGTCTCTTCCGCCACTTCGTCGCCGCGGTGAGCGGTGGCAGCCTGTACCGGCGCTCGAGCTTCCTGCTCGATGCGGCGGGCAAGCAGGTGTTCCCGGACTTCGTGCGCATCCACGAACAGCCGCACCTCCCCGGGGGGCTCGGCAGCGCCGCGTTCGACGGCGAGGGAGTGGCCACGCGGGACCGCGACCTGGTTTCCGGTGGCGTCCTCGAGGGGTACGTGCTCTCCAGCTACTCGGCCCGCAAGCTCGGTCTCTCGACCACCGGCAACGCGGGAGGGGTGCACAATCTCACCGTGGACCCGGGGCCGGACGTGCTCGGCTTCGAAGATCTGCTCCGTGAGATGGGAGAAGGACTGCTCGTGACCGAGCTGATGGGCATGGGCGTGAACATCACCACCGGCGACTACTCGAGGGGCGCGGCCGGGTTCTGGGTGGCCGGCGGGGAGATCGCGTTCCCGGTGGAGGAAGTCACCATCGCGGGCAATCTCCGCGACATGTTCTCCGGTCTCCGGCAGGTGGGGAGCGACATCGAGACGCGCGGGAACGTACGCTGCGGATCGACACTCATCGACCGGATGACCATCGCGGGCGAGTGAGTGGGGCCGGAGCCGCTCGACGCCCGGCCCCGCGCGTCGGTGTTCGGTCGAGGCCCGTGGACCTGAGGTCCCCTCATCGCCTCATCGGGAGCGACCTGCGAAACCCCGGGAAACGGAGCGCCGGGGCCCATCGCGCCCGAGAATCGGCAATGCGTTGACACTTCGGCGGTACTTCTCGCGAGAAGTCCTCTGCCGATCACGGATTCGGCCCCGCGTGGCGACGCATCCGTAGTCGGTCGAGCCCGGCGGGGAAAGGCAGGGAGCATCGCCTCCCGACCGCGGACCGTCGCACTTCGAGACCCGAGGCCGCGAAAAATGCGCTCCGGTGTAGGCGCCGGGCCGCATTGCGGCGCGGGGCGCGCCGACGGCGAGACGCGCCGTACAGCCATCGCGCGGACGCGCCTGCCTGTCCACACTGGGACGGTGCACAGGGAAGGCCACGGACGGCAACGCGCAGCACCACGGCGGGTGCACAGGGAGTGAGCCGGCCGGCGGGCCCCTTCCCGCCCGCCGGCCGGCGCAACCGCACGTGCAGGCGGAACGGCAAAGCTGCTACGCTTCGCCGTCCCTGTTCTCCCCTCTCTTCAGTGCCGTGAACCGTTCTCGGGCCGGCGTCTCTGCTGCCCTGCTCTTTCTCCTGAGCTCCACTGCCCCCGTGCACCCCGACGCCGCGGGCACCGAGTCGCCGGGTGGCGACACCGGCGCTTCGCGCTGCGACGCGGAATGCCCGCCGCCGGCGGAGACCGGCCCCGAGGTCGGCGACGCAGACTGGGACGAGATAAAGCGCAAGAGCCGCGAGGCGATCGAGGCGTGGACGGAAGGCGCCCGCACCGCCGCGCGAGCGACCTGGGAGCGCACGAACGAGACGTGGGCGGCGAGCGAAGAAGCATCGGGCGAGACGGTGGAAGAGGTGCGCGACGGTTCCGCCGCGACGCTCGATTCGACGCGACAAGACGCGGAGCAGGTCTGGAAGGAGGCCCGAGAGGAGTCGAAGGAGCTCTGGCGGAAGGCGAGGCCCAAGGTCGCTGAAGCGGTGGCCGGGGCCGCGCGCGGAGGCGAGAGAGCCTGGGATGCGGCACGGCAGGCCGGTCACGTCTTCTGGCAGACTCTGACGGCGGAAGACGCGGGCGAAGAATAGGCGCCCGGCCGCCCGCACGGACGCCGATCCCGTGGCCTCGCCTTCCTGCATCGCCTACCAGGGACAACCCGGCGCGTACTCCCACCTCGCCTGCATGGGCGTCTACCCGGGGCTCGATCCCCTCCCCTGCGAGAGCTTCGAGGACGCCTTCCAGGCGGTGGAGGAGGGACACTGCGAGGTCGCGATGATCCCGATCGAGAACAGCTTGGGAGGCCGGGTGGCGGACATCCACCATCTCCTGCCCGAATCCAGCCTCTACATCGTGGGGGAGCACTTCCAGCCCGTGAAGCACTGCCTGCTCGCCCCGCCCGGCGCGACCCTCGAAGGGCTGATGCGCGTCACCAGCCATCCCCAGGCCCTGACCCAGTGCCGCCGCCTCATCCGGGAGCTCGGCCTCACCCCGGTCGTGTGCAGCGATACGGCGGTCGCGGCCCGGGAAGTCGCCGAGCGCGGCGACCCCACCGAGGGCGCCATCGCGTCGTGGCTCGCGGCCGACGTCTACGGGCTCGAAGTGTTGCGCACCCGTATCGAGGACCGGCTCGGCAACACCACCCGCTTCGTCGTGATGTCGCGACGCCGGGAGGAGCCGGACCCGCGCGCGGGCGCCTCCATGACCAGCTTCATCTTCCAGGTCCGAAGCGTGCCGGGCGCGCTCTACAAGGCGCTCGGCGGATTCGCTACCAACGGCATCAACATCACCAAGCTCGAGAGCTACATCGTCGACGCGAGCTTCACCGTCGCCCAGTTCTACGCCGAGATCGAGGGGCACCCCGCCGAGCGGAGCGTCGCCAACGCCTTCGAGGAACTGCAGTTCTTCTCCACGAAGTTCCGGGTGCTCGGCACCTACCCGCGCCACTCCTTCCGGGGCGGATAGCCCGCACCCGTCACCGAGCTCGGTGCGGCGGGGGAGCGCTTGGGCTATGACCGATGGCTCAGGGCAAACACCGTGAAGTATCGTACGACAAGTTTGGATGCCCGATGCACCATGAGCAGGGACGACCGATGGCGAACATCACGATCCGCAATCTCGACGACGACGTGACAACGCGCCTGCGCGTGCGCGCCGCCGAGCATCGCCGTTCGATGGAGGAAGAGGCGCGCATCATCCTGCGCGACGC
>CAYFYD010000103.1:1320-10867 GCA_964347195.1 uncultured Ectothiorhodospiraceae bacterium | reverse complement strand
TCGGCGGCGAGTGTCACTCCGACACCGCGTACCTCGAGCGGCCACCCCAGGCCACGCTGCTCTACGCGGTGGAGGTCCCGGCGGCCGGCGGAGACACCCTCTACCGCGACATGTATCGCGCTTACGCACAGTTGTCTCCGGGAATGCGGGCGATGCTCCGGCGCATGCGCGCGGTGAACACCGCGGGGCTGCTCGGGCGCGAGAAGCGCGACGGCTACGCGAGCGTGCGGGCAAAGAACGTGGACCGGCTGGACATGTGCGCCGAGCACCCGGTGGTTCGCACCCACCCCGAGACCGGCCGCGCGGCGCTCTACATCAACGAGACCCATACTCTCCGATTCCGAGGCATGACGCGCGAGGAGAGCCTTCCCCTGATCGCGCACCTGTGCCGCAACGCGGTCCGGCCCGAGCTCGGCTTCCGCCTGCGCTGGAGGCCGGGCACTCTCGCGATCTGGGACAACCGCTGCGTGCAGCACTATGCGCTCAACGACTACCACGGACACCGGCGGGTGATGCGTCGAGTGATCGTCGCCGGCGAGGAACCTTCCTCCTGTCCAGTGCGCGCCTCATGCGAAACGTGATCCGGTCCGCACGCCGGTCATCGTCGCCCATTCGCCGGCGGACATCTTCTTCCCTCCCGCGGGACGGACCCGTTTGACCCTGAGCTGCCCGTCCGGGGCGGCGACGGTGAGCGACTCCGTGTCCACCGCGCTCACTTCGCCCGGCTGGATGCTCCTGCCCACCGCAATCTTCTCCGCGTCGTACAACGCGAGGACCTTGCCCTCGAAGGTGGTCCAGGCCCCGGGAGCGGGGTCGCAGCCTCTCACCAGGTTCCAGGTCGTCTGCAGGGGCAGATGCCAGCTCACCCGCACCACTTCGTGCCGGCACCAGCCTTCATAGGTTGCGGCGGTATGGTCCTGCTCGATCTTCGGCGCCGTGCCCGCGCGCACGTGGTCGACGCTCTCCAGCATCGCGTCGACTCCCATCGGAAAGAGATGGTTGAAGTACAGCGTGCCCAAGGTGTGGGAGTCGTCGATCTCGACCGTCTTCTGCAGCAGGACCGGACCTTCGTCCAGTCCGTCGTCGGGCCAGAAGATGGACAGACCGGTCACCGACTCGCCCCAGATGATGGGCCAGTTGATGGAGCTGGGGCCGCGATGACGCGGCAGCAGGGAGGGGTGATACTGGATGCTGCCCAGGGTCGGGAGGTCGAGGATCGTCCGCGGCACGAACAAGGTCACGTAGGCCATGACACAGAGGTCCGGCGCGAGCGCCGTCATCTGTTCGCGCGCTTCGGGACGACGGAAGGAAGGGGGCTGGAAGACCGGGATCCCGCGTTCGAGGGCACAGTCCCTGAGTGGGTCCGGCCGCCCTCCCTCCCGGTCGGGTGCACAGTAGACCCCCACCACCTCCTCGCCCCGGTCGAGGAGCGCCTCGAGCACCCGCTTTCCGAACGCCTGCTGGCCGTTGACGACAATGCGCATTCCCGTATCCCCTCAGGCGGCCGCCTTCTCCGCGTCTTCGCTCCCGATCGCACCCTCCCGGCGGGCGGCCTCGATCTCGCCCTCGCTGTACCCCAGCACGTCGCGCATGATCTCGGTCGTGTGCTCGCCGAGGAGCGGCGAACGATCGACCTCGGACGGGGAGTCGGAGAGCTTGACGGGGTTGCCGACGCTCAGGTACTTGCCACGGGTGGGATGACTCACCTCGACCACCGTGCCCGTCGCGCGGAGCGACTCCTCGTGCGCCAGCTCCTGCATGGACAGAATCGGCCCGCAGGGCACGTTGAGAGGATTGAGAATCGACATGACCTCGAGCTTGTCCCTGGTCATCGTCCATTTCTCGATCTCCGCGAACACCCGGTCGAGCTTGGGCAGGCGCGCGGCCGGGGTGGCCCACTCCGGGTCTTCGAGCCAGTCCTCGCGTCCGATCGCCCGGGCGAGCGCGGGGAAGGCGGCCGCCTGAGTGATGACGTAGATGTAGGCGTTGGGATCGCTCTCCCACCCCCTGGTGCGTACCACCCACCCCGGCTGTCCGCCGCCCGATGCGTTGCCGGAACGCGGGACCGCATCGCCGAAGGTGCCGTTCGGATACTGCGGATACTCGGTGAGCGGTCCGTGGGCGAGACGTTGCTGATCGCGCAGCTTCACCCGGCAGAGGTTGAGTACCCCGTCCTGCATCGCACAGACGACGCGCTGGCCGCGACCGCTCCGCTCGCGCTGAAAGAGCGCGGTGACGATGCCGAGGGCGAGGTGCAGCCCGGTGCCGGAGTCTCCGATCTGCGCTCCCGTGACGAGCGGTGGGCCGTCGTCGAATCCGGTCGTGCTCGCGGCGCCCCCGGTGCACTGGGCGACGTTCTCGTACACTTTGCAGTCCTCGTAGGGACCCGGGCCGAAGCCCTTGACCGAGGCATAGACGATCCGGGGATTGATCTCCCGGATGCGCTCCCAAGTGAACCCCATGCGGTCCAGAGCCCCGGGGGCGAAGTTCTCCACCAGCACGTCACACGCTTCGATCAGGCGCGCGAAGATCCCGCGCCCCGCTTCGGTCTTGGTGTTCAGCGTGATGCTGCGTTTGTTGTGGTTCAGCATCGTGAAGTAGAGGCTGTCGACATCGGGCAGGTCGCGCAACTGCCCGCGCGTCGCATCGCCGACTCCGGGGCGTTCTACCTTGAGGACATCCGCTCCGAACCAGGCGAGCAACTGCGTGCAGGTCGGTCCGGATTGCACGTGCGTCATGTCGAGTATGCGCACGCCTTCGAGGGCCTTGGCCATGGGGGTTGCTCCGTCTTTTCCGATGGTCGGTTCCGTTCCGGGGTCGCCGCCGGCAGTGCTCACTTGTACATGGTCTGGTTTCTCGTCCCCGGAGCGTACTCCGCCGGGTCGACCCAGATGTTGACCACCGCCGACCGGCCGCTCTGCGCGATCGCTTCCCGCGCCCGTCGCAGGGCGGGAGCGATCTCGCCCGCTTCGCGCACCTCCTCGCCGTACCCGCCCAGCATCTCGCCGAACTTCGAGAAGGGCACGTCACCGAGGAGGTTCCCGATGTCGCCGCGCTCCTCGCCGTACTTCGCGATCTGGCCGTAACGAATCTGGTTCATCGCCGAGTTGTTGCCGACGACCGCGAGGTACGGCGCGCCGAAACGGTTCGCGGTTTCCATATCGAAGGCGGTCATGCCGAAGGAACCGTCGCCGTAGTAGCACAGCACTTCCTTGTCCGGGTGCACGAGTCCGGTCGCGAGGGCGAAGCCGGTGCCGACGCCGAGCGAGCCCAGGGCGCCCGGGTCCATCCAGTTCCCCGGCGCCCGGGGCTGTACGGCCTGGGCGCTGATCGTCACCACGTCGCCGCCGTCTCCGATGTACACCGTGTCGGGGGTGAGGAATTCGTTGAGATCCCAGGCCACGCGATAGGGGCTGATCGGGCTCTTGTCGGATCGGAAGAGCGGCATCAGCTTCTCGGTCTTCTGCCCCTCGAGCGCCCGCAGATCGTCGAGCCAGCCCTGGCGGGTGCGGGCACGGTTCCCGGCCCGCCCGCTCGCCGCCTCGAGCACCTTCCTGAGCACCGCGCCCGGGTCCCCTGCGATCCCGAGCGAGACGTCGCGGTTCTTGCCGACGGTGCGGTAGTCGAGGTCGATCTGCACTATCGTCGCGCGGTGGCTCAGACGCTTGCCGTAGCCCATGCGGAAGTCGAAGGGGGTACCGACGATCACGATGACATCGGCGCGCCGGAAGGCATCGCCCCGGGTACGGTGGAAATAGTGGGGATCGCCCGGCGGCAGCAGCCCGCGTCCCGCGCCGTTCATGTAGGCGGGGATGTTGAGCCCGCGCACCAGCGCGATCGCTTCTTCGTGCGCGCGGGCCGTCCAAACCTGGGAGCCGAGGAGGATCGCGGGACGCTCGGAGTCGACGAGCAGGTCGGCGAGGCGTTCGATGTCGGCAGGATCGCCGCACGAGCGGGTGGATGCGCGGTAACGCCCCGGGGCGGGGAGCACCGCCTTGTCGAGCGGGATCTCGCGATCGAGCACGTCGCGAGGGATCTCCAGGTAGCTCGGCCCCGGAGCGCCCGCGAAGCACTCCCGCGCGGCCATCGAGACCATGTCGGCGACCCGCTCGGTCGAGGCGACGCTGGATGCGAACTTGGTGATCGGACGCATCAGATCGACGTGGGGCAGGTCCTGCAGGCCACCCATCCGGTGCTGGCTCTGCGCGGCCTGGCCGCCGATGTGCAGCACCGGACTCTCGGAACGGAACGCGGTGGCGATCCCGGTCACTGCATTGGTGCAGCCCGGACCCGCGGTGGTGACCACGCAGCCGAGACGCCCGGTCTGGCGCGCGTATCCGTCGGCGGCGTGGGCCGCCACCTGCTCGTGGCGCACGTCCACCACCCTGATGCCCTCGTCGATGCACCCGTCGTAGATGTCGATGATGTGACCACCGCAGAGGGTGAAGACGGTATCGACGCCTTCGTTCCGCAGCGCCCTCGCGACGAGGTGGCCGCCGGAAACCATGCTCTCGTCACGGCTCTTCTGCGCGAGGGTGTCCTCTGCAGTGCGCGAGCCCGCGGCGATCTCTCTTTCGTTCACTGCCATGGTGAAGCTCCTCGGTTGAAGCGGCCGGCGTTGGCGGCGGTCGCTGACTGATTCGGGAACTCAGTCGAGCCAGTCGACGTTCTCCTCCACGTGTCTGGCCAGGTTGAGGGTGTGTTCCCGCGCGAGGCGCTCGGCGCGCTCGGCGTCGCGCGCCTCGAGTGCCTCGATGATGTGGATGTGGTCGATGATCGAGCGCTGCGCACGATCGTCGTCGCCGATGGTGCGCCGCCGGATCGAGCGCATGTGCAGAAAGAGGTTCTCGGTGATCGCGCCGAGGAGACGGCACCGGCTGAGCTGGAACATCGCCTGGTGGAACGCGATGTTGGTCTCCGAGTACTCGTCGATCTTCGCCTGCACCGCACCGTTGTCGAAAGTGGCGAAGAGGCGGCGCAGCTCCGCGAGCTCGCACTCCGGCGCCCGTTCGGTCACGAGGCGCGCGGCCATGCCCTCGAGCGCGGCCCATACCGTGATCATCTCCAGGATCTCGGCCTTGGACTTGCGCGTGACGAAGACGCCGCGCCGAGGGATGGTATGGACGAAACCCTCGTTCTGGAGCCGGCAGAGGGCTTCGCGGACCGGAGTACGGCTCACGCCGAGCTCTTCGGCGAGCTGGCGCTCGTCGAGACGGTGCAGATCGTCACCGTCATAGGGGTCCAGGCCGACGATCGCATGCTTCAGCGCTTCGTAGATCCGGTCCTGCAATCCGGAGGGGACCTCGATCGGGCTCAGAGCCAGTTGGGCTACGGACATCTCGAAAGCTCTCGCTACGCAGCAGCGGAAGCGCGCAGGCGCGTGCGAAGCACCTTGATGAGAGGCAACGCGAACAGGACGATGGCGATCACCATGATGGTGCCGGAGATGGGACGCGAGAAGAAAATGTCGAAGGCCCCGTGTCCGATGCTCAGCGACTGGCGCATCGACGCCTCCGCGAGAGGCCCGAGCACGATGGCGAGCACCGCCGGCGCCATCGGGTAGTCGAGCTTGCGCAACAGGTATCCGACGACCCCGAACAGGAACATCAGCCACACGTCGTGCAAGTCCTGGGTCGGAGCGTAGCCGCCGATCACGCACAGCACGAAGATCATGGGCGCCAGGATGGTGAAGGGCATCCTCAGCACCCAGATGAAGGCGGGAATGAAGAGGATGTTCACCAGCAGCGCGAACACGTTGGCGACGTAGAGGCTCGCGGTGAGCCCCCAGACGAACTCCTTCTGCTCCACGAAGAGCAGCGGCCCCGGCTCGAGACCCCAGATCACCATGCCCCCGAGCAGGATTGCGGTCGTGGGCGAACCTGGAATTCCGAGGGTCAGCATCGGCAGCATGGAACCGGTGCTCGCCGCGTTGTTGGCAGACTCCGGGGCGGCGACCCCGGCGATGTTGCCCCGGCCGAAGGTCTCGGGCTTCTTCGATATGGTCTTGGCGACGCCGTAGGCCATCAGCGAGCCCGGGGTCGCGCCCGCCGCGGGCAGAATGCCCACGAAGTAGCCGAGGAAGGACCCCATCACGGTAGACGCAATCGCCTCCTTGAAACGCCGGAACGCGTCGATCAGGCGACGCACGTTCACGGTGGCCTGCGAGATCTTCACCGCGCCCCGGCTCTGCTCGATGGTCCAGAGCATCTCTCCGATGCCGTAGATCCCGATCGCGAGGACGAGGAAATTGATGCCGTGCAGGAATCCCGGAATGTCGAAGAAGATGAGCCGAGGCTGTCCGCTCACGATGTCCAGTCCCACCGCGCTCAGGGCGAGTCCGATGAAGATCGAGAAGAGCGTCTTCGGGATGTCGTCGCCGCCGAGCCCGATGAAGGTCGCGAAGGCCAGCATCATGAGCGCGAATTCCTCGGGCGCCCCGAACGCGAGCGCCACCGCGGCGAGCGGCGGGGCGAACCCGGTGAAGAGCAGCACCGAGATGGTGCCGCCGACGAAGGACGCGGTAGCGGCGGCGACGAGGGCCTGATCCGCCTTGCCGGCGAGGGCGAGGGGACGGCCGTCGAAAGTCGTGGCGACCGCGGTGGAGGCCCCGGGTATTCCGAGCATGATGGAGCTGATCGCCCCCCCGTACATCGCGCCGTAGTAGATGGCGGCGAGGAAGATGACTGCGCCGGTCGGGGGCACGAGGAAGGTCATCGGGAGCAGGATGGCGACGCCGTTGACGGATCCGAGGCCCGGCATCGCTCCGATGAAGAGCCCGAGTGCCACCCCGGCGATCACGAGCCCGAGGTTCATCGGCTGCAGGGCGATGGCGAAGCCGTCGCCGAGGAGCCCGAGGATCTCACCCATTGCGGAGCCCTCGCCCGAGCGCCGCCGGCGGGGGGAGCGCAGAAGAGCTGCCCGGAAGCGCAGTTGCCTTCATTTGATTCGTCGCCGCCGCATCGAAGGTCAGTAGATCAGGTCGTAGAGCGGATAGAAGAGCGGTTCGGTGTACCCCTTGGGCAGGGTGATGCGAAGCGCGCCCTCGAAGAACAGGAACGCCGCCACCGGGGTCAGCACCGCGAGCAGCCCGCTCACGGGCCATGAATGGCGACCGAAGAAGCGGACGTAGAAGAGAAGAAAGAGCGGCACCGAGAAATACACTCCGATGAGGTGGATGAGGCCGATCATCACTCCTAGCGAGCCGGCCGCGACCACGAACAGGGTCAGGGTCTCCCGATCGAAGTAGGGGTCGCGGGAACGCGAGGGCGCGCTCGTCCTGCGCCACCACCGCACGATCATCGCCGCGCAGCAAGCGAGCATTCCGGCCGAGAGCCAGAACGGGAAAGCGCCGCCCCCCGGACCTTCGCCTTCAATCCACCCGACGGGGAGCTCGGCGCTCTTGACCATCAGGGCAATGGCGACGAGACCCATCACGATCGCCATGGTCAGCTCGGCGCGTCGCACCGGTCTCTCCCTCCATTGTGCGTCGGTCCGCAGCCCCCGATCCGCTCGGTCCGCGCTCCGAGCGCGGGGGACGCTGACGGCGCATCCCCCGGATCTGCCGCACCCCTCCCCGTCCCGTATCCGCGGGACGCGAGCCGAACGGAAGCGAAGAGCGGGTGGACGCCGCGGGCCTCGGGGACGGACGGGACGCCGTCTTTCGCCCCGACGGCCCGCAGCGCTGCCTCACACCCTCAGATCTCCCCGATGTCCTTAAGCATCGTCGCATGGATGGCTTTCTCGCGGGCCCAGTAGTCCTCGAGTTCCGCGCCGGTGAGGAAGCCGCCGTAGAGGCTCTTCTTGTGCATGTACTCCTGCCACTCGTCGGAAGCGTACACCTTGGAGAAGACCTCCCGGTAGAACTCCTCCGCCTCGGCGCTCATGCCGGGCGCGCCCACGACGCTGCGCTGCATGAAGTACACGAAATCCTGTCCGAGCTCCTTGAAGGTCGGCGCATTCGGGAACAGCTCGAGGCGCTCGGGCGTGAACGCGGCGATGGCCACGGTGTCGCCCGCCTCGTAGAAGCCGAGCTGCTCGGAAGGATTGTTGACGGTCGAGTTCGCATGCTTGCCCGCGAGCTCCTTGGCGACCCGGCCCCCGCCCTTGTAGGGGACGTACTTCATGCTGAGCCCGTACGCGCGGTTGAGGAAGTCGGTGAGGAGCTGATCCTCCTGACCCTTCCCGGTGCCGGCCATGATCCAGTCCTCGCCCGCCGCCTTCGCCGCCTCCACGAAGGCGTCGATGTTGTCGATGCCGCTGTCCTTGTGCACCCAGAGCAGGAAGGTGTCCTCCGCCATCCGGCCGATCGGAGTGAAGGTCGAGATGTCGACCTCCAGACCCGGCTGGCGCAACGGAGTGGTGTAGAAGCTGTTCAGAGTCACCATGATGGTGTGGTCTTTCGCGATGCCGGAAGTGCCCTCGAGGTGCACGAGCGCTTCCGCCCCCGAGCCGCCCGGCTTGTTGATCGGCACGAAGGGCTTCGAGGAGAACCCGTGCTTCTCGATGACGCTCTGCATGAGCCGGGCCATCTTGTCGGCTCCACCGCCCTTGCCCGCCATGATCACGAAGTCCACCGGCTTCTTGGGCTCCCAGGCGAGCGCGCTGCCGGAGAAGGCGAGAACGCCCGCGGCAAGGACGAGGGTGCCGGCGGCGAGGATGGCGAGAGTTCGCTTCAGGGGATACATGTCGATGCTTCCTCCAGTTTATCGGTTTGTCGGAACCCGGCCGCAATTCGGGCCGGAGAGGTCGAACCCGGCCCCGGAGAGCGGACCGGCGATTCGATGGGCTTCTTTGGCATACGTTATCTGGTATACCACACTGCCTCGGGTCCGGCCACCTTCCGTGCCATCCGATTTCATGATCCCCGACGACGACGCATCGGCCGCTCCGGGTCCCTGGAACCCGGGCTTGCGCTCCCCGACACCGCGGAGCGTCGAGCCCCTGTGCACTCTCTATCGGCCGGAGAACGCCACCACCTCGATCGCCGAGGTTCGCGAGCTCTCGGACTTCACCGGGTTGCCGGAGGTGGAGCTGGTCACCTTCCGGCCCCGGCGTCTCGCGGTGCACGAGCTCCTGATCCGGGTCGCGGCGAACATATCCATTCCGGACGAAGCGGGCCCCGACGCGCTCGGCGTCAACTTCCGCCGTATCGCCCGCGCCATCGAGACGGGCTACCTCGACCCGATGGCCGATGCGATCGAAAGCGCCTGCGGCGCACTCCGGGCCCGGGTCCTGACCCGGGCGAGGGCCGCCATCGACGACGCACTCGCGACAATCGAGGACCCGCCGCGTGAGCGCTCCCCGAAGCGCACCGTGAGGGCGCGTCTCGGTCTCTCGCGAGCGCAACCTCGTCCGGGGCGCGCCGGGTCGAGGGTCGAGCGGGAGGACCGGGCCGTCGCCGCCTGGCGCTCCGACGATGCCGGGATGGGGCGGGAAGAGAGCGCTCTCTTCCGCGCACTGCCCCGGGTCGTGGGCCCCCGGCGGGCGCGGCCCGCGCGGGGGGGCGGGGGAGCCGCCCAGAGCGCCCCGGGGGGGGCGGGCCGGCGGG
>CAYFYD010000103.1:0-1310 GCA_964347195.1 uncultured Ectothiorhodospiraceae bacterium | reverse complement strand
GCGCTGCGGGCGCGCCACGGACGGGTGGTCGGGGAAGCGGCCCTGCTCGCACGTCTGGTCGCGGACCGAGTATGCAATGGGCTCGGCAGTGAGGAGATCGGCGATCTGATAGAGCCCTGCATAGAGGCCGCGATCGACGGGGAGAAGCTGCGCCGGCTGCCGGCCCAGGCCCGGCCCGTGGTGATGAACTGCAAGGGCGCCTCCGCCTCCGGCAAGAGCAGCATGCGCCCGATGCAACGTGCGCTCGCCGGCCGCCTCGGAGTGCGCTGGGCGGACTTCGCGGTTCTGAGTCCCGACATCTTCCGCAAGTACCTGCTCGACTACGCCGACCTCGGCGACGCGTACCTCTACGCGGGCATGCTCACCGGAGAGGAGCTCGCGATCGTCGACCGCAAGCTCGACCGCTACATGGAGCAGAAGGCGGCCCGAGGCCGGATGCCCCACCTGTTGATCGACCGCTTCCGCTTCGACAGCTTCGCCCCGGAGTCCGATGAGCCGGGCAGCAACCTGCTGACCCGATTCGGCACCGACATCTACCTCTACTTCATGGTGACCCCGCCCCACGTCACGGTGGAACGGGCGTGGGAGCGCGGCCGGCGGGTGGGACGCTACAAGAGCGTGGACGACCTGCTCCATCACAATGTCGAGGCGTACACCGGCATGCCGGAGCTCTTCTTCACCTGGGCCCGGGACGAATCGAAGAACGTGCACTACGAATTCCTCGACAACGGCGTTCCGAACGGCGAGGCGCCGCGCACCGCCGCCTTCGGCTCGCACGGCGCCCTGGTGGTGTTCGACGTGCCGGCCATGCTCGACATCGACCGCTACCGGAAGATCAACGTCGACGCCCGCAGTCCCGACGCCGTCTACCCCGGACCCTCCCGGCTCGCTCCCGCGCGCAACGTCACCTTCCTGCGCGCATGCCTGTCCCGGCTCGTCCGAGTCGAGTTCGCCGACCCGCGCCGCGCCCGGATCTACCTGCGCGCGGCGGGCGGGCGGGTCGAGGTGCTCGACGCGAGTGTCCTCCGCGCCGCGGCTTCCTGCCCCGATACCGCCGCGGCGCTCGAGGCGCTCTTCCCCGGTCTGCTCACCTCGCCTCCCACCCGGCATCGCCCGGAGGCGAAGGGGCAGGGACTGGAGATCGATCCGGCGAAGGTGCCCACGCTCGGGCGCTGGGACGACACCCGGTCTCCTTAACGTCAGGGCAGATCAGTTCGTGAGCGTCCTCGATCGCCGCCGGACAGCGTAGCTCCTTGATGCAGAAGCTCTTTCTTCGGTTGACGACGACTTCGCCCGAGACGCTCGGCGAT
>CAYFYD010000102.1:0-10918 GCA_964347195.1 uncultured Ectothiorhodospiraceae bacterium | reverse complement strand
TCGTTACAGATCCATGCCGGCCCGGAATGCGCTCTGGCAGGTCCACTACCGCGACAGACCACCATCGCAGCGGCCCGAGGTCGTAGAGCGGGATGACCGGTCCCTTCTTGCGCGACAGCGAGGGGACGCGACCGAAGTGCTTCCCCGGAGGTCTGGCGTTCCTCCCGGACCGGACCTTTCGAAGGCCGGCCCCACCCGGCCACCTCGGGACAGGCGCCATCAGCGAGACCGCCGACGGCCCGTCCTTCCCGCGCCCCCGGCAAGGGCGGCGACCGCCGGCGAACGGGCGATCTTTCCCTCGTTGACGAAAGCCTCGTGGTTGGCGACGACGTCCGCCTCGTCGTACACGTAGTTCACCATCATGCCGGCCGACTGGACGAGACCGCCCGGCGAGGGATCGGCCATCCAGTTGATGCGCTCGAGTCGGGCGCCGTTGCGCAGATGAAAGCGGGCGACCGGATCGAGCGGATGGAGGCCGCGTTTTTCATGCAGGAGATAGTGTGCGCACAACCTCAGCAGATGAGGCCTGAGCTGCTCCCGCGGCCCGTGGTCCGCCGGCCAGTCGGGGGCATCAATCCCGTCGAGCTGCCCGCCGTGTCCGCCCTCGGCGGCGGGCAGCCGCCCTTCCCGTGTCGCCCGGATCAGCCACTTCCGCAGCCCGGGCACCGGCGACAGGGTGGCAAAGGTGCCGAGCCCCGGCACCTCCGCCGCGAGCTCCCGCACCACCTGCTTGATGAGGAAATTGCCGAAGGAGATTCCGGCGAGACCCCGCTGGCAGTTGCTGATGGAGTAGAAGATGGCGGTGTCCGCTTCGAGGTTCGGCTCCACCGTCCCGAAGAGCAGATCCGTCAGCGAGTCGGCCAGCCCCTTGCAAAGAGCGACCTCGACGAAGATGAGCGGCTCGTCGGGAAGCGAAGGGTGGAAGAACCCGAAGCAGCGGCGGTCCGCCTCCAGGCGGCGACGCAGATCGTCCCAGTCGAGGATCTGGTGCACCGCCTCGTACTCGATGAGCTTCTCGAGCACGAGGGCCGGGGTGCGCCAGTCGATGCGGTGAAGCTCCAGGAACCCGCGGTTGAACCAGGAGCGGAGCAGGTGCACGAAGTCGTCATCCACCAGCTCGAGATCGGGACGCCGGGGCAGCGCATCGCGCAGCGCCTCGCGCATCCCGAGAAGGTCACGCGTGCCCTCCGGCGCAGTGTTCATCAGACGCAGAAGCTCCTGGCGCGGCGGCTCGGCCGCGGCGGTGAGGGCCGCCTCCGTCTCCGGGGCGGGCGACCGGCGATAGCCTTCGATCGCCGCGTCGAGGGCGGCGGGCTCGGGGCCGAGCTCGCATCGCAGGAACTCGAAGAACCCGTCCCGCCCGTCCGCGTCGAGCCGGGCGAAGGCGTCGAGCGCGCGCCGGGCCAGGGTGACGACCGACGCCTCGCCCTTTGTGCGAAGCAGGGAACGGCAGAGCCCCCGGATATCCTCGCCTTCGCGCGGCCCGGCTTCGGTCCACCGGCCGAGGAGCCCTTGCCCGGCCGCCGCCAGACCGGCGACGAGGTCCTTCCAGAACGCCCTCCGCGGTCTCATGGCGAAACGCCCCCGTCCCGCCGGAGGAGCGCGGCGGCCGCTCGATGCGTCCTCGCCGCGTGTTTCCTCTCCCACAATGTGAGCGTCTTTCGCGGTACCTTGGCTCTCTCCCGCTCATTGTCCGCTGCAACCGGCGCAACGTACTGGCGAAGGATCTGCGTGATCTTGGTCGGGGGCATGGAGTATCGGAGTCGGGAGTGAGCCGGAACGGGGAAAGAGCGGCGACGGACACCGGCGGGTCGACCCCGCCCCGGGAGGCGGGCGTTGCTCGCACCGGTCTCCGGCCGGTGGGACTGCCGCGACGCCTTGCCGCCGCCGCCTACGATACCCTCCCGCTCTTCGCCCTGCTCTTCGTCGCGACCGCGCTCCTGCTCCCCTTCACCGGGGGCGAGGCGGTCGCCCCCGGGAACCCGGTCCATCTGCTCTATCTGCTCGTGGTCGCCTACCTCTATTTCGGCTGGTTCTGGACCCACGGCGGGCAAACCCTCGGCATGCGGGCCTGGCACATCCGGGTGCGGGCGATCTCCGGCGGGGCCGTCACCTGGAAAGGGGCGGCACTGCGCTTTCTCGCCGCCCTGCTCTCGTGGGCCGCGTGCGGAGCGGGCTTCCTTCGGGCCGCCTTCGACGCCGAGCGCCGCACCTGGCACGACCTCCTGTCGCGCACCGTGCTGGAGACCACCCGGGACTGAGCGGGGCCCGACCCTCCAGCCCCTTTCGGACCGTCCAGCGCATCATGCAGCCTTCCCGTATGGTTCAGTTCGCAGCTTCGAGGCGTCTTGCGAGGGCGTCAAAGTCCTCTCTGCACGTCTGGCGAATTGCGGAAACTCGGCTGCGAAGGTCAAGCGACGCCGGCCTCTTCTTCGAGACTGCCGTAGCCGGCGCTCGAGCCCATTCCGCCATCTCACCAGATGTGGTCTCTCGCGAATTCCCGGAGATGGAAGGACCCCCGCCGGTATCGCGACGGCCGGCGTGATGCCGGGTCGCATTCCCGACCCCGCCTCCGCTCAATCCAGCCGGCGCAGCATCCAGAGCGCGGCGGCGAGGAAGAGCGCGGTCGGAGCGAGCGCGGAGAGCATGGGGTCCAGGCGATAGACCAGGCCGAGGTGTCCCGCAGTCTGGTTGACGACGTGGAAGACCAGGCCGAGCAGCGCCCCGACCAGCATCCGGGCTCCGAGCCCGGCGCGGTGGAGGCGGCCGAGTACCAGCGGCAGCGCGAGCAGAACCATCACCCCGGTCGCCATCGGATAGGCGATCTTGGTCCACAGGGCGAGCTCGAAACGTTCCGCGCTCTGCCGGTTGGCGCGCAGGTGGCGGATGTAGCGGTAGAGGCCGAGCGCGGACAGGCTCTCCGGGCGCAACATCACCAGACTCGCCAGCTCCGGTCTGAACCGGGAGTCCCAGCGGGCGCGTTCCAGGCTCGTTCCCGCGATTCGATCTCCCTCGAAGCGCGTCTGCGCGACCTCCGACAGGTGCCACTGGCCGTCCTCGAAGGTCGCCTCCGCGGCGTGGGCCGCGGTCCGCAGGCGCCAGGCTTCGTCGAACTCGTAGATGAACACCTCCTCCATCCGCTGCCCGGGGTTCGCGCCGCGCACGTTGATGAAGCTGTTGTCTTCCCGGGCCCAGAACCCCGAAGCGTTTCCCGCCCCCGCGTGTCCGGCGTAGGCGCTCGCGCGGCGGCGTTCCGAGAAACGGTCGGCAAAGGGCGCAACCAGCTCCCCGAGCAGCAGCGCCACGGCCATGAGCAGTGCCGCCGCCTTGAGGACCGCGCGCACGATCTCCCGCACCGAGACTCCCGCGGCGCGGAGGACGACCAGCTCGGAGTGGGCCGCGAGCATTCCCAGACCGAGCAGACTGCCGATCACCGCCGCGACCGGAAAGAGCGAGAAGGCCAGCCGCGGCGCACTCGACGCGACGTACTCGAGCGAGCGCAAGACCGTGTAATCACCCCGGCCGACGCGGTCGAGGTCGTCGACCACGCTGACGAAGAGGAACAGGGCGAGCAGCACCGCGAGCGACAGCAGAGTCGCCGCGACGACATGCACCGCGACGTAGCGCTCGAAGATCTTCATGCCGATGAAACGCACCGTCTCTCCTACCCCGCCATGAAACCCGCGCCTCCACCGCGGGGGACGATCCGGTACCGGTGCCGGCCACCCTGCCGCTTCAGCATGGCCACGGCCACGCCGAGCATCACCAGGTGCACCGGCCACAGTCCGATCCAGGCGGAAAGCTCCCCTCGCTCGACCAGGTTCCGGGTGATCCCCAGACTGTTGCTGTAGATGAAGTACAGCACCACTGCCACCAGCAGCTTGGCGTAGCGACCCTGGCGGCGTCCGGTGCGGGCGAGCGGCACCGCGAGCAGGGCGAGCAACCCCGCGGTGACGGGAAGGGAGAGCCGCCACTGCAGCTCCGCCGCATGTACGGACTCCGGCGAGCGCCAGAGCTCGGAAGTGAGCACCGCGTCGATGGAGCTGTGGCGGGCGCTTCGGACCACCGCGTCCAGGCGCACCGCGTGGCGTTCGAAGCGGGTGGTGACGAAGTCCGCCCGGCCCGGCCGGCCCGCATGGCGGTAGCCGTCCTCGAGGACCATGAAGCGCTCGTCGCCCGGGCCCTGGACGGACTGGTAGGCCCGCCTCGCCGTGACCACTTCGTCGCGGTCCGGCCGGGCTATCCGCACGAACACGTTGCGCATGATGCGCCGGTCCTCGTCGACGGTCTCGACGTAGACGACTCCACCGTCGCCGAATTCGCTGAAGCTGCCCGGGAGCAGGCTGGTGACCTGCGCTTCGCCGCGGGCGTGCGCCGTGAGCGACTCTTCGAGCGAGGCGAGACGCGGGGAAACGATACAGGAGAGGGCCGCCACGATCACCGCAACCAGCGCGGCGAGCGGCATCACCATCTGCGCGAGACGGGGAATGCCGATCCCGCCGGCCGCCAGCGCCACCACCTCGCTGTCGCGATAGAGTCGCCCAAGGGCGAGAAGCACCGCGATGAAGAACGCGAGCGGCAGCAAAACGGGGAGGCCGACCACGAGCTTCACGAACACGAGCGGGAAGACGACGTCTCCCGGGAGGCGTCCCGCCGCCGCTTCGGCGACCAGGCGTACGAAGCGGCTCGCTCCGTACACGAGCAGGAGCACCGCGAGCACCGCGAGCAGGGTGCCGCCGGTCTCGCGCACGAGGTAGCGCCTGACTACCACCGGTCGACCGGTCCGGCGGAAGGGCGGTCTCCCCTTTTGCGTGCCCCCGGGCAAATGAATACACTGCCCGCGACCCGAGGAGGCCCGCCCGCGCGCATGGAGCAGCGCACCGGAGCCGCGACGGGCGGGGGGCATTCGCAGGCGCTCGCCCTCGCCGGAGGCACAGCGTGGAACCCGGTGGGAAGGATCGGGTCGAGCGCGCTTCGGGCCACGCTACGAGGGGGTCAATCGAGCCATGGAACTGAAGACTACCAATGCGCCGGCACACCGCCAACGCGGGGACTGCGTGGTGGTCGCGGCCCACGGGGCACGGCGCCTGAGCCCCTCCGCACGCGACATCGACCAGGCTTCGGGCGGCGCCTTGTCGCGCTGGCTCGCAGCGAGCCGCTTCCGAGGCGATGCCGGCAAGACCCTGCTCCTGAACGACGTCGACGGCTGTCGGGCGAGGCGCGTGCTCGTGGCCGGCTGCGGCAAGTCTGCCGTCGTGGCGCCGGGCGATTTCAGAAAGGCCGCGCAAGCGGCGATGGAGGCGATGGAAGCGGCCGGTGTGCGCAGTGCCGCCAGCTACCTGGGCGAAGTACCGGTCGAGGACCGAAGTCGGTACTGGTCGGCCCGCCAGAACGTGGAGATCGCGGCCGACGGCGGCTACCGCTTCAATCGCTTGAAGAGCGAAGGTACGGAGTCGGAGGCGGGACTCGGACGGCTGACGATCGCCGCCGAAAAGAGCGAGCAGGCATCCGTCGACCGGGCGCTCACGGAGGGCGCCGCGATCTCCGGGGGGGTGAGGCTCGCCCGGGACCTCGGCAATCTGCCCGCCAACATCTGCACCCCCGCCTATCTCGCCGAAGAGGCCAGGCAGCTCGCCGGCCGCCACGACGCGGTCGAGGCGACGGTGCTCGACGAAGCGGAGCTCGAGCACCTCGGCATGGGAAGCCTGCTCTCGGTCGCTCGGGGCAGCCGGGAACCCGCCTGCCTGATCGACATCCAGTACCGGGGGGCGCCCCGCTCCCGCCCGCCCGTGGTCCTGGTGGGCAAGGGCGTGACCTTCGACTCCGGAGGAATCTCCATGAAGCCCGCGGCGGCGATGGACGAGATGAAGTTCGACATGTGCGGCGCCGCCGCGACCCTGGGGGCACTGGAGGCCGCCGCGACCCTGGACCTGCCCATGAATCTCGTAGGCCTGGTTCCCGCGACGGAGAACCTGCCGGGAGGAAACGCGACGAAGCCGGGCGACATCGTAACCAGCATGTCGGGCCAGACCATCGAGATCCTCAACACCGATGCGGAGGGACGCCTGATTCTGTGCGACGCCCTGACCTTCGCCAAGCGCTACGAGCCGGACGCGGTGATCGACATCGCGACCCTCACCGGCGCCTGCGTCATCGCGCTCGGTGCCCACGCGAGCGGCCTTTTCGGCAACGACGAGGCGCTCGCCCGGAGTCTGGTGAGGGCGGGCGACTATGCGGGGGACCGGGCTTGGCCGATGCCGCTGTGGCCGGAGTACGCCGAGGCCCTGAAGAGCAACTTCGCGGACGTCGCCAACGTGGGGGGGCGCGAGGCAGGGGCGGTCACCGCGGCGGCCTTTCTCGCCCGCTTCGCCGACTCCTTCCGCTGGGCCCATCTCGATGTCGCGGGCACCGCGTGGCGCACCGGCAAGCAGAAAGGCGCGACGGGGCGTCCGGTGCGCCTCCTGGTGCAGTACCTCCTCGATCGGGTCGCCGTCGCGCCCGACACGGCGGCGGCGTGACTCGCGTCGACTTCTACGTCCTCTCCCGATCGGAGCCCGCCGCCCTGCTGTCCACCGCGTGCCGTTTGGCCGACAGGGCGTTTCGCTCCAAGCACCGGGTCTTCATCAATGCGGCGTCCCGGGAGCAGGCGGTCGAGCTCGACCGCCTGCTCTGGACCTTCCGCGACGACAGCTTCGTTCCCCACGCCAGGGCGGGGCCCGATGCCGACCCGGACGACCCGGTGAGGATCGGATCCGGCGAGGCGCCCGATGCGCCCTTCGACGTATTGATAAATCTCGACGAGGTCGTACCCTTGTGGGCGGAGGGCAGCGCGAGGATCGCCGAGATCGTCGGCGCCGATGCGCACGACAGAGCCGCGGGTCGGGCGCGTTATCGGCAGTACCGGGACGAGGGTTGCGAGCTCCACTCCCACTCCCTCTAGCTCGCATGCCCCGGCGCGCGGGCCACCGGCGAGGGCGAATGAACGACTACCGACGAACTCCAGCGCAGGGTCCCGCGAAAGCGGGAATCCATTCCGGGCGACGGATCCCGGAACTCGAGTTTCTCGTTCGGCTCCGGTGCTCGAACCCCTCATGATGCCGGATCCGGGGGACGAGAAGCGCGACGAGGACGGCGCCGCCGACGCGCCCCTGCACGAGGCCCTCGACGATCTCGAAAGCATGCTCGGACCGGGCGGCATCCCGGCGCCGGCCGGCCGGATTGCGCACCGCGACCCGGAGCAGGAGGAGTCCGCGGGTTTCGGTGCCCGGCCCGAGGAGGCGTCCGGCCTCGCCCCCCGGCCGGCGGCGCCCTTCGGCGCGGCCGGGGTCGAAGCACGGGAGGCGGAGCTCTACCGGCTGGCGGCGCTGCGCCTCGCGAGCGAGCTCGAGATCATCATGAACGCGCGCCTGGAGTCGACGCTCGAACGCCTCGGCGAAGAGCTCCGGCGCGACCTGGAGAATCACATCGAGATCGTGCTTCCGGAGATCGTATCCGCTCTCTCCGACGCCGGCCTCCCGCCCCCCGGAGAGTAGCCGGTATCGGCCTCCCCGCCCGCTCGGATCGATGTCCCACGGCCCCGTCATCCCGTCCAGGTAGCCGACAACGTCATGGACAAGACCTACGACCCCGCTCGGATCGAGCAGCAGTGGTACCGGACCTGGGAAGAGAAGGGCTACTTCGCTCCCTCGGGGTCCGGGAAGCCCTACTGCATCATGATCCCCCCGCCCAACGTGACCGGAACGCTGCACATGGGCCACGCGTTCCAGGACACGATCATGGACGCCCTGACGCGCTACCACCGCATGCAGAGACGCGACACCCTGTGGCAGCCAGGCAGCGACCACGCCGGGATCGCCACCCAGATGGTGGTGGAACGCCAGCTCAACGCGGAGGGACTCACCCGCCAGGACATCGGACGCGAGGCTTTCATCGAGCGGGTGTGGAAGTGGAAGGCGGTCTCCGGCGGCGCAATCAGCGAGCAGCTCCGGCGAATGGGCGCATCCGTGGACTGGCCCAACGAGCGCTTCACCATGGACGAGGGACTGTCGGCCGCGGTGATCGAGACCTTCGTCCGGCTATACGACGCGGGGCTCATCTATCGCGGCAGCCGACTCGTCAACTGGGATCCGGTGCTGCGCACCGCCATCTCCGACCTGGAGGTGATGTCGGAAGAGGAGGACGGCCATCTCTGGCACATCCGCTACCCGCTCGCGGACGGCCGTGCCGACCTCGTGGTCGCCACCACCCGGCCGGAGACGATGCTCGGCGACACCGCGGTCGCGGTGCACCCCGGGGACGAGCGCTACCGGACCTTCGTCGGCCAAGTGGTCGATCTGCCTCTCGTGCACCGTCGCATCCCGGTGATCGCCGACGATCGCGTGGACCCCTCCTTCGGCAGCGGGTGCGTCAAGATCACGCCGGCGCACGATTTCAACGACTACCAGGTGGGAGAACGGCACGGTCTCGAGCGGATCAACATCTTCACCCCCGACGCGCGCATCAACGACGACGCGCCGCGGCGCTACCGGGGCCTGGACCGCTTCGCGGCGAGGGAACGCATCGTTGCCGATCTGAAGGCCCGGGAGCTGATCGCGAGGATCGAGAACCATCGTCACGTGGTGCCGCGCGGAGACCGCTCCCAGTCCGTCATCGAGCCCTACCTCACCGACCAGTGGTTCGTCCGGGCCGCCCCCCTGGCCGCCCCGGCGATCGAGGCGGCGGAGAAGGGCGCCGTCCGCTTCGTGCCGGAACACTGGACGAAGACCTACTTCGACTGGATGCGCAACATCCAGGACTGGTGCATCAGCCGGCAGATCTGGTGGGGACACCGCATCCCCGCATGGTACGACCCGAGCGGAAACGTCTACGTGGGCCGCAGCGAGAGCGAGGTGCGCGACAAGTACGGAGTGCCCTCCGCGACCTCGCTCCACCGGGACCCGGATGTGCTCGACACCTGGTACTCCGCGGGGCTCTGGCCCTTCTCGACCCTCGGCTGGCCGGAGGACAACCCGCGCCTGCGCACCTTCTACCCGACCACGGTGCTCGTGACCGGATTCGACATCATCTTCTTCTGGGTAGCACGCATGATCATGTTCGGGCTCGAGTTCATGCGGGACGTGCCCTTCCGCGAGATCTACATCCACGGCTTGGTGCGCGATGCGGACGGCAACAAGATGTCGAAGTCGAAGGGCAACATCCTCGACCCGCTCGACCTCTCCGACGGCATCGACCTCGACGAGCTGATCGCCAAGCGCACCACCGGTCTGATGCAGCCCCGGCTCGCACCCAGGATCATCGCCGCCACGCGCCGGCAGTTTCCCGGCGGCATCCCCGCTTACGGCACGGATGCGCTGCGCTTCACCTTCTGCTCGCTCGCCACCCAGGGCCGGGACATCCGCTTCGATCTCGGCCGCATCGCAGGCTACCGTGACTTCTGCAACAAGCTCTGGAACGCGGCGCGATTCGTCGTGCGCAACCTCGAAGACGAAGACACCGGCGCCGCACCTTGCGAGCTCTCCCTCGCCGACCGCTGGATCGTCTCCCGGCAGCAGGCGGTCGCATCGAGCGTGCGCGGTGCGATGGACGCCTACCGCTTCGACCTCGCCGCGCAGGCGATCTACGAATTCACCTGGAACGAGTACTGCGACTGGTACCTCGAGTTCGCGAAGACCACGCTCACCGATGACCGTGCGGGCGATGCGAAGCGCCGGGGCACGCGGCGAACCCTGGTGCGGGTGCTCGAAGCGCTGCTGCGCCTCGCCCACCCCCTGATCCCCTTCATCACCGAGGAGCTGTGGCAACGGATCGCCGGGGCCGCGGGCCGCGAAGGCGAGACGATCATGCGCCAGTCCTATCCGGAGCCGGACCCGGCGCGCATCGACGAGGACGCGCTCCGGGACATGGCCTGGGTACAGGAATTCATCCGGGCCGTGCGCCGCATCCGCGGCGAGATGAACATCAGGCCGAGTCTTCGGATCCCGGTGCTCCTGCAGAACGCGGGCGCGGGCGCGCGCTCTCTCGCCCACGCCCACCGACGCTACCTCGTCTCGGGTGGCGGCCTCGCCGGCATCGACCATCTCGCCGCCGGTGATACGGCGCCGCTGGCGGCCACCGCCCTGCTCGGAGACATGAAGCTGCTGATCCCCCTCGAAGGGCTCATCGACCTCGCGGCGGAGCGGGTGCGACTAGGGAAGGAGATCGACCGGCAGACCCGCGACCTGCGTCGCAGCGAGGGCAAGCTCGGCAACGCGGACTTCGTCGCAAGGGCGCCCGAGGAGATCGTGGCCAGAGAGCGCGCCCGTGCCCGCGCGCTGTCGGATGCCCTGGGGCGGCTTCGCGCCCATCTCGACACCCTCCGCCCCGCCGGATAGCGGCAGCGGCGCGGGCGCCGCGCGGCTCTATCCCTCCGCCGCGACGACGGTGCACTCGGCCGGAGCGAAGCGCTGGTGCACGCGTTCGCCCGGGCGCTGGCCGGCCCGGCCCGGGTTCTTCTCGATCACCGCCACCCCGCGCCCGGTCTCGAACACCACGAACAGGTGCCGGCCGGCACCGAGGTGGGCCACGTCGGCGATGTCCTTGGCGAGCGGGGCCGCCCGGACCGCCCGCCAAGCGTCATGGCGTCGTTCTCCGACCGTGCTCGCGGTCAATGAGAAAGCTGGTCAGGAGATCGACCGCGCCTTCGAGCCGTGCCATACGTTCCCGGAGGCCGACGATGTCCCGGTGAAGATTCCACAGGAAGGCGACGATGACCGCCGCCGCTGCAAGGGTGGCGATGGTGTCAGGGTTCATGTGTCATTCCCTTGAGCATGAGGTTGAGACCACCCTGCGATGGTACGCTGTCGCCATGCAAGGAACAATATCCTCCTCGCAGGACCATTCAGAAGTCGAGTTGCGGGGTTCGAAGTACTGGAATCAGGCG
>CAYFYD010000101.1:0-10924 GCA_964347195.1 uncultured Ectothiorhodospiraceae bacterium | reverse complement strand
CGTCCACCGTGCCCAGGCGCAGCGCGGCCGCGGCGTCCCCGGCCCCGAAGCTCACGCTCGACGGCGCCGCGGCCGCCCCCCCCCCCCCCGGCTGCGTCACCCTCCCCGCCCCCGCCACCCGGCTCATCGAGGACGGCGACACGCTCGCGCTCGGAGACCGGCACTTCGAGGTCATCCACACCCCCGGACACTCTCCGGGGTCGATCGCGCTGTGGGAAGCGGCGAGCGGGATCCTGTTTGCCGGCGACACCGTCTACGACGGACCGCTCATCACGGACGCATGGCACTCGGCCATCGACGACTACGTGCGCAGCATGGAGCGCCTGCTCGCCCTCCCGGTACGGACCGTGCACGGAGGACACTTCCCGAGCTTCGGCGCGGAACGCCACCGCACGCTCATCCACGCCTTCCTCGAGCGGCATCGGGCCTGACTCCGGCCGGCAGGATATGTGAGAATCATTGTGAAGAAAGTCACATATCCATTTGATATTAAATACATATGAAACGACACTCGAGAATGATTCTCGGAGGTCTGCCCGCTCCCCCCCGCAAGGAGCGGGAGCCGGCCGCGGCCCGTCCCCGAGCCTTCCGGGGCGGGGCTCCTCCCCAGGAGGCGGCCTCGAGCGCATGAGCGTCGTCCTCCAGGACCGCGGCAGCCTCGACCTCTACGCGCTGTGGCGCGTCGCCGCCGGCGGGGAGCGCCTGCGCATCGGCCGGCGGGCCCGCTCGCGGATGGCGGCCGCCCATCGCGCCTTCCAGGACTTCGTGCGCGAGGACACCGGGCGCTACATCTACGGACTCACCACCGGCTACGGTCCGAGCGCAGGCCGCCGCCAGACCCCGGACGAGAGCGTCGCCCGGCGCCGTGGCGGCATCCCCTTTCTCGGGCTCTCCTTCGGGGACGGCCGGCTCCCGGAGACGGTGACGCGGGCCATGGTCTTCGCCACGGTGGCCCGCCACCTCGACGGCCACAGCGCCCTGCATCCCGAGCGTGTGGCGCGGGTGGCGGCGATGCTGGACGGCGCCCTGCCGCCGGTGCCGGCGCACGGCCTGAGCGCGCCGGGGGAGATCCTCCCGATGTTCGATCTTCTGGGCGCGCGCGAGGCGGAGTCGGGCGAGGGATACCAGCTTCACCTCGCGAACGGCGCCGGCTTCGCCGCGGCGCTCGGAGGACTGCGGGCGATCGCCGCGCGGCGCCGGGTGGACCTCACGACCCGGGTCATGGCGATCTCCATCGAGGCGATGCAGGCGCCGCTCGAGCACTTCCATCCCGATCTCGGCCCCCTGTGGGGCGACCGCCACGAGCGCCGGGCGCTCGAAGCGCTCTCCCGTCTGCTGCGCTCGCCCCCCGGGCGGGCGCGCCGGCCCTTCCAGGCTCCGGTCAGCTACCGTATCGTGCCTCGCGTGCTCGGGCAGGCCCAGCGCGCCGCGGCCTCGCTCGAAGAGGTCGCGCTCGCCGCGCTGCGGAGCAGCGGCGCGAACCCCACCTTCCTGCCCCCCGAGGGTCGCCGGCGCGCCCGGTCCGCCTCCACCGGCTTCTTCCACGACGCGCAGGTGCCCCAGGCCCTCGACCAGATCGCCGCGAGCTGGGTGGATCTCTCCGCGCTCGCCCACCGGCACGCAGTGAAGCTGCATCGCGGTACGGTCTCGCACCTTCCCGACCGCCTTCTGCCCGAAGGCCGCGACCTGTGGAGCGGAGCCTCCACCACCTACCTCGAGTTCGTGCCCAACGACTTCCTCGAAGAGATGCGGCGCCTCGCCCAACCCACCCTGCTCTCCGCGGCGGAGCCCGGCGCGAGTCTGCAGGACGACATCTCGTCCACCGTGTTTCCGGCGTGGCGCGCGGAGAGCCGGGTCGCGCGCCTGCACGACCGGGTAGTGGCGGTGCTCGCGGTGGTAGCGAGCCAGGCCCTGCACCTGCGCGCGCGACCTGCGCCCCGCGGCCTGCGCCGCTTCCTCGAAGAAGTCCGGACGATCTTTCCTCCGGTCAGCGAACGAAGGCGCCTCGGCGACGACTGCGAGCGCCTGGCCCGGGCCTTCGCCCGGTGCTGCGACGAGGGCGAAGCGTCCTTCGGCCTGGGGCCGGTGCCGAAGACCGCTCCCCGATGAGCGTTACGCTCGATTCCCGCCGCGACTTCACCCTGCACAACCTGGAGCGGGTGGCGCTCGGCGGCGAAGCGGTGCGCATCGGTCCGAAGGCGAGGCGCCGCATGCACGAGACGCGCGCCGCCTTCATGGCCCTGCTCGAGTCCGACCGCACCCGCTTCATCTACGGGACCACCTCGGGGGGAGGCCACCATGCCTCGAAGCCCGTCGCGCCGGAGGCGCAGCGCGCCCATGCGGCGCGGGCGGTATGGCGCATTCCGGGCTGGGGCTTCGGCGGTGAGGACGTGCCGGAGCGCGTGGTGCGCATGATCGTGTTCGCGCGGCTCGCGAACTACATCGAAGGCCACGCCAAGTCGCGTCCCGAGGTGGCGGAGCGCATCGCGGCCATGCTCGACGCTCCCATGCCGCGCCTGCCGGAGTCGGGACAGGTGGGGGCGGGCGAGATCCTGCCCCTCTTCCACGTCATGAGTGCGATGCCTCCCCTGGACTACGAGGAAGGCGAGCCGATGGCGATCATCAACGGCTCACCGGTGAGCGCGGGACTCGCCGCCGACGTCGCGCTCGGCGCCGGGCGCCGACTCGCGCTCGCCACCGCGGTGTTCGCGCTCTCCGTCGAGGCGTTCAACGCGCCGCTCGACGCCTACGACCCGGCCCTCGCCCGCGCCTGTGCCGATCGACATGTGGCGGCGGCGCTGCGGCGCCTCTCGCGCCTCCTGCGCGGCGCGCCGCGGCGCGGGCGCCGGCCCTACCAGGCCCCGGTGAGCTGGCGCATCCTGCCCCAGGTCCTCGGCGCGGCGGGGCGGACGGTGGAGACGATGCGCGAGGTGGCGGAGACCGCGGTCGCCTCGGTCACCGACAACCCCGTCTACCTGCCGCCCGATGCGCGGCACCCCCTCGGCCGGGTCTGGTCGACCGGCGGATACCACAACGCGCAGGCGGCTCCCGCCATCGATGCCGTCAACGCGCGCTACGCGGACCTGTGCACGCTCTGCGACCACCACACCCACCGCCTGCACGATCCGGAGGTCTCGGGGCTGCCGGAGGGGCTCGCGATGCCGGGCTCGGGCTCGCCCTACGGCACCGGGCTGCTCGCCTTCATCGGGGTCGGCTACGCCGAAGAGGCGCGTCACGCCGCCGCGCGCACCTTCCTTCCCGCGAGCGAGGGCGGCGGCTTTGCGGGCCAGAACGACGTGCCCTCTCCCACCATGCTCGCCTACGGCAAGCAGCGTAGCGCGAGCCGCTGCCTGGACAGCGCACTCGCGATCCTCTCGGTGGCCGCCTGCCAAGCGCTGCACGTGACGGCGCGGCGCCCGCCTCCCGCGCTCGCCCCCCTCGCCGAGGCGGTGCGGGCCCACGTGCCCCCGGTCGTCGAGCGCGCGCCCTCCGACATGTCCGCCCGTCTGGAGGCCCTCACCGCCTCTTTCGCCGATGCGGCGCTGCACGGCGCCGCGTGGCTGCCGGTCCCCTCACCCCGCTGAGAGGTAGAGTACCCGATGCGCTCGACGCGATCCGAGGAAGGAGGCAAACCATCATCGTCCTCCCCGCGGACCGGACCCTCCCGTATCGCCACGGCGGTCCCCACGCGGCCGGAGGGCGTTGGACGGTGACCGAGCCGGGCTCTCGCACCGCCATTCTCTCCGGCCGCGACTTCCGATGGCTGGTGCTCGCCTCGGCCTTCAACAGCGTCGGCTTCGGTGGCGACTTCGTGCTCATCGGCCTGCTGCCGCTGCTCGCGACCGGCTCTTCGGGCTGGGTCGGGGTCGCGATCGCGCTCTACCACATCCCGCAACTCCTCCTCGGGGTGCCGGCGGGAGCGGTCTCGGACCGGGTGGACCGGCGCCGCCTCCTGCGGGGCACGGAGCTCGGTCTGGTCGTCGCCTTCGGCGCGTTCGCGCTCGTCTCCGCCCGAGGTGAAACGGGCCTTGCGCTCACCCTCGCCATCGTCACCGTGCTGGGGGCGCTGCGCTCCGTCTACCATCCGGTACGCCTGAGCTACGCGTTCGACCTCGGCGGCCCCGCCCACGCGGTCTCCGCGCTCGGCTGGGTCACCCTGAGCGTGAGAGCCGGGATGCTGGTGGGCGCCGTCTCCTGCGGCGCCGCCATCCAGCACTTCGGTCCCGCCCACGCATTCCTCCTGCTCGGCGTCGCGGAGTGCGCGGCGCTCGCGTGTCTGCTCCGCCTGCGCTCCGCCGGCGTCGCGGCGGAAGTCGACCGCACCCCGCTCCGGCGCAACATCGCCGACTACCTGCGGGAGATCGCCACCAACCGCACCCTGCTCATCCTCACCGTGATCACCGCGCTGGTCGAGATGTTCGGCACCTCCTATCACACTGCGCTGCCGGAGCTCGCCCTCATGCGGCTCGAGATCGATGCGGAGGGTCTCGGTCTTCTGCACGGCGCCCAGGCCGCCGGCGGCCTGATCGCGGGACTGATCATGACGTGGTACGGGAACATCCGCCGGCGCGGAGCAGCCTACATCGGAATCATCACCGGGCTCGGCGCCGGCATCCTGGCCCTGGGAGCCACGACTTCCGTTCCCGGCGTCCTCCTGATCCTGGCCCTGATCGCCGGCCTCATCTGTGCGTGGGACATTCTCACCCAGGCGATGATGCAGCTCTGCGTCCCCAACCGGCTCCGGGGACGGGCGATGGGGGCGTGGGTGTTCGCGATCGGCAGCTCCCCGCTCGGACACCTCGAGATGGGCATTCTCGCCTCCACCCTGGGCCTCGGCCCCGCGCTCTTCCTGAACGGCGCGGGAGTGCTCGTGGTGATCGCGGTCGCGGTGCTGCTCTCACCCGCGCTCCGGCGCTTCTAGCGAGGGCATCTCAGCGACCTTCTATCGCTACGAAGCCCGGTAGAGTGGTACGCACCGGCGGGAAGCGGTCGGGACACGGGACTTCGAGTCCGTCCCGAAGGGCGCAGGCGAGGGCCTTCCCGACAGGGGGATTCTCCGGGTTAGGATAGCGTCGGGTGGCCGCGGTGCGTCCGCGGCCCGTGCGTCTGCCGGGGAGGTCGAGACATGGGCACGCGGATCATCGGAGGGGAGGTCGGCGGCGGCAGGATTCCCTTGTCGACGGCGATGCGCGCCGGCGACCAGGTCCGTCGGCCCGGTCGGGGAGCGTCGAAGAGCGAGCGCCAAGGTCGAGACCGGCTCCATCGAAGCCCGGACCCGGATGGCAGTCGAGGTCACCGCCCGCAACGCATAGTGAAACGCCGCGGAGGCGAAGGAGCGAAGGGATGACGGAGTCGACACGCAAGAGCCCTGCCGGACATCGGCTGGCGATGAACCTCCACCGGCGTCTGCCTTTCAGCCGCGAGGAGTACGAGCGGCGCTACGATGCGGTGCTCGACGCCATGGATCGCGCCGGGCTGGACGCGCTCCTGGTGAGGAGCCCGGAGAACATCACCTACCTGAGCGGCTACGAGACCCCCGGCTACTACGGCTACCACTGCCTCGTCCTCGCCCGCGGCCAGCAACCGGTGCTGGTGGGCCGGCGCCTGGAGATCGAGACCAACGTGCCGGAGTTCTCCTGGCTCACCCACATCGCACCGGCCCAGGACCACGACGTGCCGGTCGACTCGACGGCCGGTACCATCGAGAAGATGGGGCTCGCGCGACATCGGCTCGGAGTGGAGAAGAAGGGCTGGTTCTTCACGGTGGAGGAGTACGAAGCGTTGCAGCAGCGCCTCCCCCACGCCCGGATCGTCGACGCCTCGAACACCGTGGAGGCGGCACGGCTCATCAAGTCCGATGCGGAGGTGGCGATGATCCGACGGGCGGTCTCGATCGCCGACAAGGCCTGCCTGGCGGGACTCGAGGCGACGCGCGCCGGCCGCACCGAAGACGAGATCGCCGGGATCCTGCACCAGGAGTGGTGTGCGCAAGGGGCGGAGTACACCGGACTCCCGAACTTCATCGCTTCGGGCCGGCGCTCCGGTGCCTGTCACGCCACTTGGCGCGGGCGGCGCCTCGACGAGAACGACCACTGCATTTTCGAGATCGCGGCGGCGAAGAACCGCTACTGCGGCGCCGTGTTCCGCACCGCGACCGTTGGCCGGGTGAACCCGAAACTGCGCCGGCTCTACCACGCGACGGAGGATGCGCTGCACGCGGTAATCGACGCGATCCGCCCCGGGGCGGTGAGCGAGAAGGTCGACGAGGCGGGCCGGGACGTCATCGCGAAGGCGGGGTTCGGGCCCTGGCACCGGCACCGTATCGGGTACTCGATCGGCGTCAACTACCCGCCGGACTGGGGAGAGGGCCAGATCTTCAGCATCCGCAAGGGCGAGCAACGCGCACTCGAAGAGAACATGACCTTCCACCTCGTGCCGGGCTGTCTGATCTTCGACGAGATGGGGCTCGTCACCAGCGCATCGGTACGGGTCACCGCCACCGGCTGCGAAGTGCTGAACACCCTGCCGGTGAAGCTCTACGAGAACGACTGAGCACGGTGCGCACGCGGAGCGCTCGTCAATGGATTCCCGCTTCCGCGGGAATGACGAGACTGAGCCCCACGCGCGCGGGGCGCGCCGCGGTACGACGCCGCGGCGGCGGCGCCCGGTGCGCTCGGCCCCCTGGAAACGGGCCTCCCCGCCTCGCCCCGGGACTGAACGGCGCGGTCACCGCGGCGATTGCGGCCAGCGCGCCGATCCTTCCCGGTTCCGGCTCCGGTGCCGATGCGTCAAGGGGGCGGCTCCCGGTGCGCTCGTCCCGGCCCCGCCGGGTTAGGATCGCGTCGCGCGGTCGCGGATGACCCGCGGCTGGCCGTTCTTCATCGGAGGTGCACATGAGCAAGCAGATCATCGGGGGCGAGGTCGTCGTCGGCGGCAACCGGATTCCCCTTTCGAAGGCGGTTCGTGCCGGCGACTACGTCCACCTTTCCGGTCAGGTGCCGTTGAAGAGCGACGGCAGCGTCGAGACCGGCTCCATCGAGGCGCAGACCCGGGTCGTGATGGAGAACATCAAGGCGATCCTGGGCGAGGCGGGCTGCGAGATCTCCGACGTCATCAAGGCCACGGCCTGGCTTTCGGACCGCGCCGACTTCGCCGGGTTCAACCGGGTCTACGCCGAGTACTTCGCCGACGCTCCGCCCGCCCGCTCCACGGTGGAGAGCCGTCTGATGATCGACATCCGGGTGGAGGTCGAGGTCACCGCCTACAGGCCCCTTCCTGATTGAGCCCCTCCTCGGCCCGGCGGCGGACCCGACGAGGGAGCGAGTGCGCAAGCCCGCCGGCGAGCCCGAGACGACCCGCCCGCCCGCCACAGGGGGCGCAGGGCCCCGACCGAGTTCGGGTCTGCGCGGCCGATGCATGCGCGGAAGCGGTGGCAGCCGCCGAGCCGTCGAAGTGCCCCGACTGCACTCGGGATTGCGCCGCCCGGCGCTCGAAAGCCGAGCTGCGTACGTCATCAGGAGCCCCTTCGAGCGGCCGCAGAGGAGGACCGCCTGCATGTACATGGCGGCCGGCCCAGGATGATCCCGTGCTACGGCCCCGGAGCGGAATCGGTCGCCCGGATGACGGGGTCCCAACGCCATCCGGGCGATGGACACCGCCCACAGAGCCCACAGCCCGCCGTGAGGGCACGGAGGGGATCGCCCCGAAAACCTGGAACTGATCCCCCCGTCATTCCCGCGGAAGCGGGAATCCGGATCGCCCCGAAACACCTGGAACGGATGCTCGGCCAGCGGGGGATGGTCCTGCGGCCGGCCTCCGGCCGATTGCCACCGGCGCCCGCCGCTCGCTAGCATGCGCGCTACGAGACGGGCACCCGGAGGACCGACGTGGAGATCGCATACCGGCCCGAGACCGAGGCGCTGCGAGAAGAGATCCGGACCTTCTGCCGGGACGAGGTGCCCGAGGAGTTCAAGCGGGCGGTACGCCACGAAGGCGACATCGAGGGCGAAGACTCCCGGCGCTGGCTGCGCATGCTGTACCGCAAGGGAGGATGGAGCGCGCCGGGATGGAGCCGGGACATGGGCGGCCCGGGCTGGACCTGGGAGCAGCAGTACGTGTTCGAGCGCGAGCTCGCGCTGAACGACGCCCCCCGGGTGCCCCTCTTCGGAGCCGGCATGATCGGCCCCGCCATCATCGAGTTCGGAACCCGGGAGATGCAGGAGCACTTCCTCCCCGCGATCCTCGAGGGCGAGATCCTGTGGTGCCAGGGTTACTCGGAACCGAACTCCGGCTCCGATCTCGCATCGCTCCAGACGAGCGCGGTGAGGGACGGCGATCACTACGTCCTGAACGGCACCAAGATGTGGACCAGCGACGGCCACCACGCCGACTGGATGTTCGGACTCTTCCGCACCGACAGCTCCGGGAAGAAGCAGCACGGCATCACGGTGCTCCTCGTGGACATGAAGACGCCCGGCATCGAGCTGCGCCCCATCCTCACCTTCGACGGCGGCCACGAGACCAACCAGACCTTCTTCGACGACGTGCGGGTGCCGGTCGCGAACCGGCTCGGGGAAGAGCACCGGGGCTGGACGGTCGCCAAGTACATCCTCGGCCTCGAACGCTTCGGCACCGCCGAGGTGTCGCGGTCGCGGGCGAGCCTCGCGCGGCTCGAGCGCATCGCGCGGGACGAATCGTCGTCGGGCCGCCGCCTCATCGACGACGGGGACTTCGCCGACGCACTCGCGGCGGTCGCGCTCGAGCTGCGCGCGCTGGAGCTCACCGAGCAGCGCTTCCTCTTCGGCCCGGGGGGACCGGACGCGATGGGCGCCGAAGCCTCGATGCTGAAGATCCGCGGCACCGAAGTGCAGCAGCGCATCACCGAGCTGACGGTGGAGGCGCTCGGCTACTACGCCCACCCCTTCGTGCCCGAGCAGCTCGGGGAAGGCTACAACGAGGAGCCGGTGGGGCCGGCCTCGACCGGCTACGCCTCGCGCAGCTACTTCAACCTGCGCAAGACCTCCATCTACTCCGGGTCCAACGAGATCCAGAAGAACATCATCGCCAAGGCGGTGCTGGGACTATAGAGCCATGGACTTTCGCCTGAGCGAAGAACAGACCATCTTTCGCGACAGCGTGGCGCGCTTCGTCGCCGAGGAGTACGCCTTCGACCGGCGCCAGGCCCTCGTGGCGGAGGAGCCCGGGTACAGCGCGGCGCACTGGGAGCGCTTCGCCGAGCGCGGCTGGCTCGCCGCGACCCTGCCCGAGGACTACGGCGGCATCGGAGGCGGCCCGGTGGAGGGGATGCTGCTCGCCGAGCAGTTCGGGCGGGGGCTGGTCATGAGCCCCTATCTCGCCACCGTGGTGCTCGGGGCCAGTGCAGTCCTGCACGGCGGGAGCGAGGAGCAGAAGCGCGCCCTGCTGCCAGAAGTCGCGGAGGGACGCCTCAAGCTCGCCTTCGCCTACGCCGAGCCCCAGGCCCGCTACGACCTCCACGACGTCGCGACGACGGCGCGGGCGGAGAACGGAGGCTACCGCATCTCCGGGCACAAGGGGGTCGTCTTCTACGCGGCGAGCGCCGACCGGATCGTGGTGTCCGCGCGCACCGCGGGGGAGTCCCGCGACCCCGAAGGCGTCTCGCTCTTCCTCGTCGACGCGCAGGCCGAGGGTCTCGAGGCGCGGCACTACCCCACCCAGGACGGGGGTCGGGCCTCCGAGCTCCGCTTCGACGACGTGCGGGTCGGGGCCGAAGACCGGCTGGGAGCGCCGGGCACGGAGGGCGGCGCCCTCTGCGTCGTGGAACGGGTCATCGATCACGCCATCGCCTCGGTGTGCGCGGAGGCGGTGGGCGCGATGTGGGCGGTGTACGAGCAGACCCTCGCCTACCTCAAGACGCGCGAGCAGTTCGGCCGGACGCTGGGCAGCTTCCAGGCGCTTCAGCACCGCATGGTGGACGTGTACATGAAGTGCGAGCTCGCGCAGTCGATGGTCTACGAGGCCACCCTGCACCTCGACGCTCCCGACGCCGCGACCCGTGCCCGGGCGGCGGCGTCGGCGAAGTACGAGGTCGGGCGCAACGCGCGCGACGTGGGGCAGGAGGGGGTGCAGCTCCACGGCGGGATCGGGATGACCTTCGATCTGCCCATCGGCCACTACCTCAAGCGGGTCACGATGATCAACGCGAGCTTCGGCGACCCGCGCCACCAACTGCGCCGCTACCAGGCCCTGTCCTCATAGGCGGGGACCCGCTCCCCGCTACCGCGACGCGCTCGACGAAAGGGCTCGCCTTCGCCTGACGGGCGCTTACCCGGGAGGGACCGACATGCTTCCGATCACCGGCTACCCCGACCGCTACTCGGTGGCGCCCGGCGAGACCATCGCCTTCAAGGTGAGCTCGGCCGCGGAAGCGCCCTACGAGGCGAGGCTGGTGCGCGTCATCAGCGGCGACCCCAACCCCGAGGGACCCGGCATGCGCGAGGAGCCGGTGGAGGCCGCCTTCGCCGGGCGCTACCCCTCGCGGGTGCAGCCCATCCACAACGGCTCCTGGGCGCGCGTCTCCGCCACCGCCGCCCTCGACACCCTGGGAAGCTTCACGGTGACCGCGATCGTATGGCCCACCCTGCCCCGCCTCGGCCGCCGCCAGGGCCTGGTCTCCCGGGTCGACGCCGCGACCGGCGCCGGCTTCACCCTGGGAATCGACGCCGAGGGCTCGGTGGCCGCGACGCTCGGCGACGGAAGCACGAGCGTCACCGTGCGCGTCGGCAAGGCGCTGCGCGCCCGGGCCTGGTACCGGGTCTTCCTGAGCTACGACGCGGCGAGGGGCGAGCTGCGCGCCGGTCAGCAGGCGCTCGAGCCCGCGCTCATGGTCGACGACTCGGGCGCCGTTTCCGCCGCCGCCCCCCTCGAGGGAAGCGTCGCCGGCCGC
>CAYFYD010000100.1:0-11066 GCA_964347195.1 uncultured Ectothiorhodospiraceae bacterium | reverse complement strand
GGCGACGAGTGTGAAGAGACCGTTACGTGCCTGCGTGGTCCAGACGGCGGTCCCGAGAACCGACGACTTCCGGCACACCGACTTGGCGCTCAACGACTCCGCAATTCGGCGAAGACACCGCAATCACCTGTCGGCAGCGCTCGCGGCCGTGGAACGCATGCTGGCGCTACGGGAGACACACAAGGGGCGGGAAGGGCGGCTCGATTGGCTCATTCTGCCCGAGCTAGCCGTCCACCCAAATGACGTTCGTACTCATCTAATCCCGTTTGCGCGGACCCACAGAGCAATGATCCTGGCCGGCCTGACCTATCAGGAGCTCTTGGGGGGAAAGCCGCTCGTCAACTCAGCCCTGTGGGTCATTCCGGAGTGGTCGGACGCCTACGGGCTGCAGACCAGGACTCGCCGCCAAGGGAAGGCACACCTCGCTCCGAATGAGCAGGCATTCAACAAAGGCGGTGCGGGCCTTCTGCAGGGCTTTCGCCCCTGTCAGTGGTTGATCGGCTATCCGTGGTCTGGCGCGGATGATAGCCTACCTGCTTGGCTGACTGCCGCCGTCTGCTACGATGCGACGGACCTCGGCCTTGTTGCGGATCTCCGGGATGAGTCGGATGTCCTGGCGATCCCGGCGCTAAACAAAGACGTCAAGACGTTCGACCAGATGGCCCTGGCGTTGCACTACCACATGTTCCAGCTCGTGGTCGTCGCCAACAACGGGCAGTACGGCGGGAGCAACGCCTACTGGCCCCGGAGCGATGCTCACATCAGGCAGGTCTTCCACACCCACGGGCAGCCGCAAGCTTCGATCGCCTTCCTCGAAGTCGACGACATTGGCGGGCTCCTGGAGCGCCATGACGTGTCGGGAGCCAACGCCGGCGACTGGAAGCATCCCCCCGCAGGTCTGAACATGAAATCGACGGGGGGTTCGTCGTGAAAAGCCTTGCCACCGGCGCTCGGCGCCTGCCGCCCCACCACGTCACCGTCCGCGTCCCTTGGCACGACGGAGGCTGGACGGGCAACGTCTGCGCCCGCCCGCTCGACAACTCGAGCTGCCTCATCTTGCCCCGCATCGGCGAGGGCCGGCGCGACGAAGTAGAAATGCGTTGCGCCGGCCGGCGGCTCGACGAGCTCGAACATGTCGATCTCCCGCCCTGTGTAGGTGAGCGTGTCTCGTTCATGGCGCCCTTCGCGCTCACGCGGAAGATGACGCACCCGTTCACGAAGTTCTACCCCGCGACCCACGGTGACATGGCGCCCACTCGCTTCGTGCACCCAGCGTACTCCGCCGCCTGCGTGCCCTTTCGATGGATGCTGCGCGAGAACATCGAAGGGAGCGCAAATGGCGAGATCGGGATCGCCGAGCGTCTGAAGATCGACTGGGTGCCGGACCGCGAACCCGATCTCCGCAATCAACAACGCGGTCGGGCCAAGACCGCCTGGGTCCAGGAGCGCGAGAACCAGCTCGCATTGCTCGACACCTTCTTTGGGGCGCTGCAGCCAAAAGAGTCGCTCTGCTTCTTCTATGCCAAACGCACTCCGCTCTCGGAGCAGTCCCGGCGCGTGATCGTCGGCGTGGGCCGCGTACTTTCCGTGGGCGAGGCCACTGAGTACGCATACAGGGTCGAGAACCCGCCGCTCCGCTGCGTGCTCTGGGAGCGCAATGTGGGCCACTCGGTCCGACCCGGGTTCAAGGACGGGTTCCTCTTTCCCTACCAGGAGGCGCTGGCGCTCTCCGAACGCGAGGGAGTCGACCCCGAGGAGTTCGTGGCCTTCGCTCCTGACGAGCACTTCGACGCCTACTCCTACTGTTCGGAGCTGCTGACTCACGATGGTGCCGTGGCTTCTCTCGTGGCCTGCGCGGCGACGCTGCACCGGATCCGGAACCGGATCGAGGGACCGTGGGACCAAGCGCTCGCGTGGACCGACACACAGCTCAACCGCCTGTGGAAGGCGCGGGGCGCGTTCCCCGGCTTGGGCTCGGCGCTCTCCGCGTTCGGCTACGAGTGGGGCTTCCAGCACGGGAGCCTGCTCGCCTACGAGATTGAGCTGCTGCGGGAGCGCCGAGGCGACGGCGATCCGTGGGCGTTCGTGGACGCCATGATGGATGATCCCGCGAAGCTCGGCAGGCCCGTCGCGAAGCTCCTCAAAGACGGGCTGCGCAGGGGCTGGAGGCGCCTCGCCGACGAGCGGCGGGCCCTGCTACAGCTCCTAAGCCGCTGCGCCCTCTCGGAGGATCAGGCGCTCCGCATGTACGACACCACCAAGCGGGAGGAGGCCGGCATCAAGGCCAGCGACGCCGAGCTGCTGCGCAATCCGTACCTCCTCTTCGAGCGCGACCGGCGCGCTGCCGATCCGATCGCCTTTGGCGCGGTTGACCGGGGCCTGTTCCCGGCTGAGTCAGTGCGGGAGCAGTTCCCGGTGCTGGAGCCGAGCCTTGTCGAGGATCCGGCGGACCCGCGGCGTGTGCGCGCATTGGTCGTGGATCTGCTCGAGGAGGCCGCGGCCGAGGGGCACACGCTGCTCCCCCGGAGCTGGGTCATCCGCAGGGCGCGGGAGCGCGCTCTCCAGCCGCCGTGCCCGCTCGGCGAGAACGTGCTCGGCACCTCCGAGGAGGGCTTCGAGCCGGTCGTCGCGCGCGCGGCAACCCGCGCGGGCGAGCCTGCCTACCAAGCGGATCGGCTCAGCGAGTGCCGCGAGATCATCCGTCGCGAGGTGCGCGGCCGAAAGAGGGGCAGGCCGCACGTGGCCGACCTCGACTGGCGCAGGCGCGTGGACGCAGGGCTCGGCGTGCGCCTGCCCGTGCATCCGAAAACGCGCGAGCGGGAGAAGCGCGCGCGGCTTGAGAAGGGGAAGGCGCTCGAGCAGCTCTTCCGTTCACGCCTCTGCGTGCTAGTCGGCCCGGCCGGGACGGGCAAGACGACTCTGCTCCGGATGCTCTGCTTGCTTCCCGGCCTCGCCGAGAAGGGGCTACTGCTCCTCGCACCCACAGGCAAGGCCCGGGTGCGCCTGGAAGAGCAGACCGGAATGCGGGGTGCCGGCCAGACGCTGGCGCAGTTTCTGATCCGGCAGCAGCGCTACGACAGCGAGACCGGCGCTTACTTTCCCAAGCCTAGGGCGAGTCGCTGTCGCGACTACCGGACCGTAATCGTGGACGAGTGCTCAATGCTGACCGAAGAACAGCTCGCGGCGCTGATCGACTCTCTCAGTAACGTCGAGCGGCTCGTGCTCGTCGGGGACCCGCACCAGCTCCCCCCGATCGGGGCCGGTCGCCCGTTCGTGGACATCGTCCGAGAGCTCGAGCCCGAGAACGTCGAGGCATTTCCGCGCTGTGGGCCGGGCTATGCCGAGCTCAAGATCCAGCAACGCCAGCCGGGCGAGGCCCCCGATGTGCTCCTGGCATCGCATTTCAGCGGACGGCCGCTCGATCCTGGCGCAGACGCCGTGCTGGACGAGGGCGCGGAAGGAATGGACAGCCGCCTCCGGCTCGTGCGATGGGACCACCCGCAGGAGCTTCACGAGAAGCTCGTTGCGGAGCTGGTCGAGGCGCTCGGCCTCGCCGGGCCGGACGACGAACTGGGCTTCGAGGAATCGCTAGGCGGCGCGCGTTACGGGGACAAGCCGTGGGCATTCTTCTGGAACCGGTTCGGCGACAACCCGGGAGCCGCCGCGCGGGCGGAAGCTTGGCAGATGCTCTCGCCGGTGCGTGCCGGGCTCGTGGGGGTGGACGCGCTGAACCGCATGCTCCAGACGCGGTTCCGGGCGAAGGCGCGCGAGCTTGCCGAGACCGAGGGCTGGGACCGCAAGGTGCCGCGTCCCGTCGGCCCGCAGATGCTCCTATACGGCGACAAGGTCATCAACGTCATTAACCAGTGCCCGCACGACGTCTGGCCGAAACCCGCTGGGAAGGCGTACCTCGCCAACGGCGACATCGGCATCGTCGTCGGGCAGTACAAGACGAGGAAGCTCAAGGGTCTGCCGTGGAAGCTCGAGGTGGAGTTCGCCGGGCAGCTCGGTCCCAAGTACGGGTTCGACCACGGCAAGTTTGGAGACGAAGGCCGAAACCCGCTCGAGCTGGCCTACTGCCTGACGGTGCACAAGACCCAGGGCAGCGAGTTCGGCGTCACCTTCGTCGTGCTCACCAACCCCTGCTGGCTGCTCTCCCGCGAGCTCTTGTACACGGCGCTGACCCGCCACCGGGACCGGCTGGTCATCCTGCATGAGGGTTCGCTTGTCGAGTATCGCCGCTATGCAGGCGACGAGCACTCAGAGATCGCCCGGCGCATGACGAACCTGTTTGTGGATCCGTCGCCGCGCGAAGTAACCGTCAATGCCCACCAACGCTTCCTTGAGGAAGGGCTCATACATCGAACCGAGCGCGGCGACCTCGTACGTTCGAAGTCCGAACTGGTGATTGCCGACAAGCTGTACGCCCGCGGGATCGACTACGCCTACGAGCAGCGTCTCGTGCTGCCCAATGGCCGCACACGCTACCCGGATTTCACGATTGCGGATGACGCGCGGGGCGTGATCTTCTACTGGGAGCATCTCGGCATGCTAGACAACCAGGGGTACAGAGCCCGATGGGAGAAGAAGCGTGGCGAGTACCTGGAGTGCGGAATCGGGTCTCACGAGGACGGCGGAGGACCGGAAGGAACGCTGATCGAAACCCGCGACGATCCGGGCGGGAGCCTGGATGCAACGGCGGTCGCATCGGTGATTGACAGAGTAATCTTGGGTTGACGCATCAACCTTCACCCAAGCACGGCGTTTCGGAGCCATCTGCGCCCAGAGCTGGGATTTCGATTCCGCCGTCTTGCCGGGCTCTTTGAGTACTGCACCGTGGCCTCGTCTATCAGCAGGTACGGTCGGTCGAAAAATTCGTCACGCAGTAGATTCATCAGCGGCACCACGGATTTGCTCGCGCGCACCATCCATGTTGCGGGCATCGGCGCCTGCCGCGTGTACGGAAGGGGTCCGTCCATCGTGTGGCTTCCGGGCGCCGACGAGGACGTGGCAGGCAACGGCGCGTGCGCTTCGGCGGCACGGCAAGCCGGCGGCGCGACACATTGGCGGCCTTCGCGCGATGGTTGCCAGCGATGTGATTGCGTATCCTGATATCGTCATGCGACTGCCCCGGATCCTCCTCGACCAGACGCATCGAGTGGCGTTTTCGTTGACCGATGAGTCGAGTTCACGATGGCACCCGAAAGAGGGCTGCATGCTTGGTCGGTCCGAGGCGAAACATCGTTAGACGATGAAACGGCTCTTCACCGCGCTCTTCGTCGGCCTCGTGATCGGAGGCGTGGGAGGGTTCCTGCTCGGCATCTATGCCTTGCCCATCCTCGTGGAATGGCGGCACGGCGTTCTGGAGCGTACGCAGGCCCCGGAGGGCGCCGCCGAAGACCCTCGGGGAGCGTTCGACCGCAACAGCCCCGGCTCCGATACGCTGCACTGGGGGGAGGGAAGCGTCCGGGTCTCGCAGGGACAGCTCGTGTTCGAGGACGATGTCCGCCTGTCGCCGGGGCCGGACTACCGCGTCTATCTGACCAAGACCTTCGCGCAGACGCGAGAGGAGTTTCTGGGGATCAAGGCGGGTGCGGTCGAGATCGCGAGTCTCGAGGTGTTCTCGGGGCCGCAGTCCTTCCCCATCCCGCCGGAGGTCGACCCCGACGTGTACGACAACGTCGTGGTGTGGTGCGAGGCCTTCGCGATGTACATCGCCAGTACGCGTCTGGAGTGAGGCCCGGGCCGGGCCGCTTCGATTGAGGCGGCGGAGCTTCGGGTTCTGGTCGCGCTCTCGGTTCCCGTCAGCCTTGCGCTCGACGGCGGTCTCGCGGGACCGGTAAAAGCGCGGATGTCATCAACCTTCGGCCGACATCACGCCGGGAAAGAATGGCCGTGTCACCACAGCCGACTGACACCGTATCGGTCGAACGCCGCATCGACCGATACGAGTGTCAGATCACGCGCCAGGGCTTGGGCGATGAGCATCCGGTCGAAAGGGTCACGAAGAGGACCAGACAAACGTCCTGCGCGTTCGGCATCGGTGACGCCGATCGCCAACTCCTCGAAACCCTGGTCAGCGATGACGCTGGCGACATCGAGTGCCACGGCTTCGCTTTCCGGCAATCTGCCGAGCCGGAACTTGGTGGTGATTTCCCAAGCGGACGCCGCACTGACGATGATGTCGTTCGTCTCGTCCGCGATCACTTGGCGCGCCGTGCCGGATAGACGCCCACTATCCGCGATCCACCACAGGAACGTATGGGTGTCCAGCAGCGCCCGCACCGCTATTCGCCCTCCCATGCCTTCAGCTCTTCTTCTGGCAGCGGGTCGAGCAAGCGGTCGGGAACGATGATCTTTCCTTTGAGGACATCCGGCCGCCTCTTGCTCCGGGGCTTGCAGCCGACGAGCCGCGCGACGGGCTCTCCCCGGCGGGCGATCACGACCTCCTCGCCCGCTTCGACTCGTGCCAGCAGCCGGGAGAGTCGGGTCTTGGCTTGATGGACATTGACGACAAGCATGGCCTTTGGTCCTGGCTGAGTGTCGAGGGTTGTTCAGCCAAGTTAGGACTGGATCGGGGTGCGGTCAAGGCTGAGCGGTGTCGAGTGGCGTATGCTGCCTGCGTGAACGCTCTCGTCGCTGGTTGCTGCCGCCGGCTGGCGCGTTGGATGTACGGGTTGATGTTCCCCGACGGCAGGGTTTCAATTCCACGGTCGCTCGGGGCATCGGGCGTCGATGCAGGGATGGAGCGCTTGTCGGGCCGGGCCCGCTGTCCCCGGGCCTTCGCCAACCGGGAGGAGCGAAGCGTCACCACATAGCGCTGTTCGGTCAACCAGCACCTTGTCCGGACCAGGACCATTCAGAAGTCGAGTTGCGGGGTTCGAAGTACTGGAATCAGGCGATGGATTCCCGCGCCCCCTCCCGTCATTCCCGCGAAAGCGGGAATCCATCCCGGTCAACCAATCCCGAAGCTCGGAGTCTGAAGCCGTCAAGCCGACTTTTGAAGAGCCCTGTTGTCCGGACGCTCGCATTCCACCCCGGCGAGAGAGAGGCGGCGCGTCGTCTCACCCCGAGCGTCTGCCCTGCCGCGTCCGGTCGCCGTACCGGATCCGCGTTGGCGCAGCCCCCGCGCTGCTACGCCGAAGCACCGGCCTTGCCGCCGGCCAGGTCCTCGGCGCGCCGCTCGGCGCTCCGGGCACGGGGGTCGCCGTAGCCGCCCCCGCCCGCGGTGTTGATCTCCACCCGGTCGCCCCGATGGAGGCGGGTCACCGTCTTCGATGGAATGGTCTCCTCGCTCCCGTTCGCGCGCCGGATGACGGAGTGGGCACGGGCTCCGGGACCGCCGCCCGCCGCGCCCCGGGCCGGTTGCCGGTGACGTTCGCCCCGGTGAGTGAAGACCGCTTCACCCGCCAGCAGCTCGTACTCCCGCGTGATCCCGAGACCGCCCCGGAACTCGCCGCGTCCTCCCGAACCGGCTCGCAGCTCCGAGCGCAGGATCCGGATCGGCACGTCCATTTCGAGCGCCTCGACGGGCAGGTTCATGCAGTTCGAGCCGTCCGTCTCGATGACGTCCACCCCGTCCTTGCCCCGGCTCGCCCCGCTGCCGGAGGCGATCAGCTCTCCCACCACGTAGCGCGAGCCGTCCTCGCGCGCGCCCCCGAACGCGAGGACGTGCAGGGCGGCGGCCGCGTCCGCGGGGGCGTCTTCCGGCCGGGCCTGGCGCAGTGCGCCGATGACCGAGCCCGCGATGCGCTTGATGGTGGAGGTGCGCGAGTTCACCGGCGCGGGCTCGCGAGGGTTCACGAGGCTGCCCTCGGGGAGGCGGAGCGCGATCGGCCGGAAGCATCCCCCGTTGATGGGGACGGACGGATCGCTCATCGCGAGCACCGCGAAGTAGACGCCCGCGTACGCACCGGAGGGCACGCAGTTGAAAGGCCCCCGCACCTGCGGGCTCGTGCCTTCGAAATCGACGAGCACCCGGTCTCCCGACACCTCCGCCGCAACCTCGATCCGCACCGGCCGGTCGAGCACGATGCCGTCGTTGTCCAGCCAGTCCACGTACCGATACCTGCCGTCCGGAATCCCTTCGATGGCCCGCCGGGCGAGGCGCTCCGAACGGCCCAGGATCTCCTCCGCGATCCGGGGCAGGTGGTTCGCCCCGTAGCGCTCCGCGAGCTCGCCGACCCGGCGCGCGCCGATCGAGCACGCGGCAACCTGCGCGTTGAGGTCCCCCATGAAGGTCTCGGGCACGCGGACGTTCAGGGTGAGGAGATCGACCAGCGTCCGGTTGATCTCGCCTGCGTCCCGGTACTTGAGCGGCGGGATCCGGATCCCCTCCTGGTAGATCTCCGTCGCGTTGGTGGGGACCGAGCCCGGCGACATGCCGCCCACGTCCTGATGGTGCGTCATCGCGGCGCTGAACGCGACCGGCCGTCCGCGCGAGAAGACCGGCATGACGAGCGCGATGTCCGGCAGGTGGGTTCCCCCGAGATAGGGGTCGTTCATGATGTAGATGTCGCCTTCGCGCATGCCGGCGACCGGGAACTTGTCCCTGACCGTGCGCACCACCGGGATCAGGGTCGCGAGGTGGATGGGGATCGCGGTCGCCTGGGCCAGGGTCTCGCCTTCCAGCGTGAAGAGGCTCGCGGACGCATCGAGCCCTTCCTTCACGATGGGCGAGAACGAGCTGCGCAGGAGGGTCGACTGCATCTCGTTGGCGATGCCGTCGAGCTTGTTGCGCACGACCTCGAGGGTTATGGGATCCGTGGCGGAAGGGCTCCGAGGGGTCATGGTCGCTGCCGCCGCGCGTGCTCCGTCGCCGGCGAGTCGGGCTCCGGGCTCAGGGTCATCGTTCCGTCTCCGCCCGTGCGCGCCGTCCAGCCCGGCGGAAGCAGGGTGGTGGTGTCGTCCTGCTCCACGATCGCAGGTCCCGGGATGCACGCACCCGCGCCGAGCCGGTCGCGGGGGACGATCCGGGCCTCGACCGGGCGGGGCGCGTCCGGGAAGCGCACCAGGCGACGGCCGCCGGCGCGCGTGGCCCGCAGGCCCGCATCCTCCTGCCCGCCCGCCCGCATCCCCGCAACGCACACGCTGCGCCGGCGATGCACCGCCCGGATGTTGACGAAACGGGCCGGTGCCTCCACCGCGTGTCCGTGCACCCGCTCGTGGGCGGCGAGGAAGTCCCGGTAGAGTCGATCGAGTCCGTCGGGTGCATGCGTATCGAGGGGCACTTCGAGATGGTAACCCTGTCCGACGTGGCAGACGTCGGCGAAGTGGAGCACTTCGGTATCGCCGGCGGCAACCCCCTCGCGCGCCATGAGCTCGCGGGCCGCGGCATCCAGCCCGTCCGCGACCCGGCGCACCCTCGCCATGTCCAGCCCGGCGAAGGGCTCCCCGAACGCCGCGGAGACCTCGTGCTCGACGGGCGCCGCGAGCAGTCCCGCGGCCGAGAGCACGCCGGGGTGGCACGGGACGAAGATCCGGCCGATTCCGAGCTCGGCGGCGAGGGCGCAGGCATGGAGCGGGCCGGCCCCGCCCATCGCGACCAAGCTGAAGTCGCGCGGGTCGAATCCCTGGGCGACGGAGACGAGCCGGATGCCCTCCGCCATCTGGGCGTTGACCACTTGGTGGATGCCGGCCGCGGCATCTTCTACCGAGAGCTCGAGAGGCTTCGCGATGCGCCGGGAGATCGCGTCGCGGGCCCGTTCCGGGTCGAGACGGATGGCCCCTCCCGCAAAGCGCTCGGGGTCCAGATATCCGAGAACGACCGAGGCGTCGGTCACCGTGGGCTCTCGTCCGCCGCGCGCGTAGCAGGCGGGTCCCGGCTCGGAGGCGGCGGAGTGCGGCCCGACCCGCAGCCCTCCGGCCCCGTCCCGCCAAGCGATGCTCCCGCCCCCCGCTCCGATCGCGTTCACGTCGACCATCGGCACGCGCACCGGGAAACCCGCGATCAGCCCCTCGCTCCGGAGGAGGGGCTTGGCGCCGGACACCAGCGCGATGTCCGAGCTGGTGCCTCCGACATCGAGGGTGATGAGGTCGGAGGCGCCGGCCGCCGTTCCCGCCGCCTGTCCTCCGATGACGCCGGCCGCCGGGCCGGACAGGAAGAGGCGCACCGGACGGCTCCGCGCGATGCCCGCGCTCGCGAGGCCGCCACGGGACTGCATCACCTGGAGGGGAGCGGGAACTCCCGCTTCTCCGAGGCGCCGGGCCAGGGCGGCGAGGTAGCGGCGCACCACCGGCTTGATGTAGGCGTCGAACGCGGTGACCGCGCTGCGCTCGTACTCCCGGAACGCGGGGTCGACCTCGCAGGACAGCGAGACCTCCAGCCCGGGATACCGATCATGGGCGATTTCGCGCACCCGGCGCTCGTGGGCCGGGTTGAGGAAGGAGAAGAGCAGACACACCGCGATGCACTCCGCTCCCGCCGAGACGAGGCGCTCGAGCGTCTCGCGCACCGAGCTCTCGTCGAGGGGCACCACGACTTCGCCCCGTGCCCCGATACGTTCCCGCACCCCGAGGCGCATTGCGCGCGGAGCGAGGAACACCGGGGTCTGGGGGTCGAGCCGGACTTCGTACATCTCGCGGCGCATCTGGCGTCCGATCTCGAGGGTGTCGCGGAACCCCTCCGTGGTGATGATCCCGAGCCGGCCCCCCTTGCGCTCCAGCACCGCGTTCGTCGCAACGGTGGTGCCGTGCGCGAACTGGCCGATGGCGCCGGGCCGCACCCCTTCCGACGCGGAGAGGCGCTCCAGCGCCGCCATGGCCGCGTCGCCGGGGTCGGCCGGAGTGCTCGGGACCTTGAACACGATCGGTGGCCGCCCCACGCGCGCGCAGACGACGTCGGTAAAGGTGCCGCCGACGTCAACGCCGACGCGGTATGACGGATTCGGGTGAGGCATCCGTTGGTCTCGTTTCATCGAGTGGTCAAGCATTCTCGAAGGATCGAACGACATATTGTCACCACTCCATCATCCCACGCCGCCGGGGAGAATCACGCCGGCCTGAGCGTACCGGAGGCAGGGCTCTTCAAAAGTCGGCTTGACGGCTTCAGACTCCGAGCTTCGGGA
>CAYFYD010000099.1:0-11182 GCA_964347195.1 uncultured Ectothiorhodospiraceae bacterium | reverse complement strand
CGACGGGATAGTCGCGGGTGCGACGTTTCCGGACATCATAAGATACTGCAGCAGGCCGCCGACCGGGTGAACGTCATGTACGCGGGAAAGATCGTCGAGCGCGGTCGCGCGCGGCGGGTGTACGAGCACCCGGCGCACCCCTACACCCTGGCGCTCCTGCGCTCCGTTCCCCGGCTCGACCGGCCCCGCCAAGCCCGGCTGGAGCCCATCGAGGGCCAGCCTCCGGACCTGGCGCGCCTTGGCAGCGGGTGCGCGTTCCGCCCCCGCAGCCGCTTCGCCATCGACCGCTGCGCCCGCGAGATCCCGCCCCTGGCGCCGGCCGGCGCGGACCACCTCAGCGCGTGCTGGCAGAAGGACGCGCTCGCCGAAGCCGGGCCCGAGCCTTGGTCCGCCTGAGCGCGGGGACCGTTTGCCGCGAACACCGGCCTGACCATCGACCACGCAGCCGCGGTCCGGCGGACCGAGAGACTACCGGCTCGATTCCGGGTCGAGCGCCCGGAATCGAGCCGGCCGGCGTGGCGGACGCCCGGCGCCCGGCCAGCGGAGCCGCATCGGTCCCGGGGGACGCCTTCGCCGGGCTCTCCGGATGGACCCGTGCCGGCAAGTGCACCGGCTCCCGCTCCCAGGGCAGATCAGTTCGTGGGCGTCCTCGACCGCCGCCGGACAGCGTAGCTCCTTGATGCAGAAGCTCTTTCTTCGGTTGACGACGACTTCGCTCGAAACGCTCGGCGATCGACATAACCCCTTGAATTTACTGGACACGGTCAAGAGAACCAATCAGCCCTGCTCCCGCCCCCCCGGGTCGTCAGGCGAGGGTGCGGTCGTTGGGCAGCGGTATGACCTGCTCCAGGTCCTTGCCGGCCCCTTCCTCGACGAATCCCTCGACCACCGTCCGGTCGGTGGTTCCGTAAGGGTGCTCGGCGGTCGGGCAGGCCCGGCTGAAGGGCAGAAAGCGGGATTTGGCGACGTCGTGGAGGCGGTGGAGCTCCGCCAGCGGGTCGGGGTGGTCGTCGGCCCGGAGATCGAGGCGCCGGTAGGGCTCGGCGCCCTGGATGCACAGCGCCGCCGACTGCTTGCCCCTCTTGTCGCCTCCCGCCGCCTCGCCCGCCTCCATCGCCGCCAGCAGGCGGTCCACGAAGGGGAGGTCCGGGTTGGCCGCCAACGTCTCGAAGGTGGCGTCGACGACCTCGGGTCCGGCCAGCATGTTGCCGGCGACGCACATGCCGGTGCCCGTTCGATGTCCCGCCCAGTCGATACAGCCGGCGCCGCTAAAGGCCGCGGTGCGGCCGCGGCGGTCCATCAGATGAAGCTGGCGCATGGCGATGCCGGAGTCCGACCCCACCAGCATGTCGCGTACCGCGGGCGCTTCGTAGCCCATGCGAAGCAGCGCCAGCGCGCGCGGCCCGAGGGGCGGATTGGGCAGCGACTGGATGGACACCGCGCCGACCCCCGCCTCCGTGTAGAGGCAGAGGGAGCCGGCCGCGAAGAAGCGCGACGCCAGGGCGATGCCGTAGAGGCCACTGCGGGAGTCGCGCGCGATCACCGCCCAGGTCATCGCGCATCGCTCCGTGCCGCCTGCCGGAACTCGCGCACGTCCAGGAAGTCGCGCAACGCGTCGCCCAGGAAGTTCACGCTCAGCACCGAGATCATGATGAAGAGGCCGGGGAAGACTCCGAGCCACCAGGCCCGGGAGATGAAGCTTCGGGAATCGGCCAGGATCAGCCCCCAAGTCGGCGTGGACGGCTCGACCCCCAGCCCCAGGAACGAGAGTCCGGCCTCGGCGAGTATAGCGTAGGAGACGCTGACCGTCGCCTGCACGATGATCGGCGCGGTGGCGTTGGGCAGGATGTGCCGCCACATGATCCGTTGATCCGAGGCACCGATGGTGCGCGCCGCGGCGATGTACTGCTCCTCGCGGATGGTCAGCACCATGCCCCGCGCAATCCGGGCGAAGTCGTCCACGAAGGCGAGCGATATGGCAACGATGACGTTCGCGAGCCCGGTCCCGAACACCGCCACCAGATACACCGCGATGATGAAGTTGGGGAAGGCCCACTGGAGGTCGATGTAGCGCATGCACAGGGTATCGACCCAGCCCCCGAAATAGCCTGCCGCGACGCCCAGAAAGACACCGGCCGTCATCCCCAGGAGGACCGTGACGACACCGACGAAGAGGGACACCCGGGTGCCCATGAGGAGGCGGCTCAGGAGGTCTCGCCCCAGGTCGTCGGTACCCAGCGGATGGGCCGGGGAGGGCGCCCCGATCATGTCGAAGTCCTGGGCATCGGGGTCGTAGGGAACGATCCAGGGCGCGAGGAGCGCCGCCAGCGCGAGCACCGCGAGGACGACCAGGCCGATCAGCGCCTTCTTGTCGCGCAGGATGAAGGACCACCACACCTGTCGCCGGGTCGGCAGAAGCGCCGCATCGGAGGCGGCCGGAGTGCCGGCGGGGACGGGGCCGGGCACCTGCATCAGTCGTAGCGGATCCTGGGGTCGATGACCGAGTAGAGGAAATCGATCACGAGGTTGGACGTGACGAAGATCGCGGAGACCACCAGGATGGCGCCCTGGACCACCGGGTAGTCGCGGTCCAGGATCCCCTGGATCAGGACTCGCCCGAGGCCCTTGATGGCGAAGACGTTCTCCACGACCACCGTCCCCGCCATCAGGAGCGCGAAAGCGATGCCCATGACGGTGACGACCGGGATCAGCGCGTTGGGAAAGGCGTGGACCATGACCAGACGCTTCCTCGCGAGGCCCTTGGCGGTGGCCACCTGCACGAAGTCCGCTTTCAACACCTCCAGCATGGACGAGCGGATCATGCGGGCGATGATCGCGGCAAACGGCGTCCCCACCGCGATCGAAGGCAGGATCAGGTGGGAGAGCCAGGGCCACAGCCCCTCCGAGAGCGGCGCGTACCCGATCGCCGGCAGCCACTGGAGGTGGGCCGCGAAGAGGAGGATCAGCAGGATACCGAGCCAGAAGTCCGGCATGCTCAGACCGAGAAAGGCGATCACGGTGACGGTGTGATCGAGGCCCGAGTGCTTTCGCAGCGCCGAGATCAGGCCCGCCGGTATGGCGATGATCAGGGCCACGGCAAAGGACAGGAGGGCGAGGGAGAGGGTCCGGGGGAACGCCTCGCTGACGATCTGTCCGACCGGGGTGCGGCTGCCGTAGAGGGAAGCGCCCAGGTTGCCCTTCATGAGCTCCGCGAACCAGTAGACGTACTGCACCCAGGGAGGCCGGTCGAGGCCGAACTGCTCGCGCAGGATCTCCGCGTCCCGGGGGTCCACGTCGAAGAGCATGGCGGACAGGGGGTCGCCGGGGACCACCCGGAGCATGAAGAACACCAGGGTGGCGACGGCCCACATGACGACGATCGCGCCGAGGACACGGCGGAACAGGTATCGGCTCATCGCCTCATTGGAGCGCAGGCCCCGCCCGCCGGCATCCCGGGCGCCGGGACTCCAGCCCGCATTGCTCTGCCTTGGCTTCGTAGCGAGGGCGTCGAGCCCGCGGTGCCTGCACCCCCGGCGTGCCGCGAGCGGGCGGGGCCGGGGGCGAGCCCGCCCCCGGCCTCCACGCGGCGGATCCGCCGCTCGAGCGCGCTCAGGAGATCGTCGTCCGGTCCAGGTCCGAGAGACCCGTAATCCGGCTCTCCTCGGGAAAGTTCACGCTCTTGTGAAAGATGAAGAACCAGGTCGGATGGTAGAGGAAGGCGGCCGCCACCTTGTCGGAAGTGATCTTGTTGGCCTCCTGGACCATCTTCTTGCGGACCTCGGGATCGGTCTGCTTGTTCTGCCTCTCGATGAGCTCGTCGGCCCGCTTCTCCGAGAAGTAACCGAAACGCATGGTCTCCTTGTCCCGCTTGGGGCCGTTGAACTTCGATGCGGTCTGCATCCAGTCGACCAGTCCGTCGTCGGGATCGAAGTCCGCGGCGCTGCCGATGCGAAGAAGGTCCCAGTCCATCGCCCAGAACTCGTCGATGAGGACCGGGAAGTCCTTGGGATCCACCTCGATCTCGATGTTCAGGTTCCGCTTGTAGATGTGCCGGATGACCTCCATCTCGCGCTTGCGGTCGGTGCGGACCAGTCCCTTGAGCTTCGGGAACCCTGCGCCGTCCGGATACCCGGCCTCGGCGAGGAGCCGTTGCGCCTCTTCCCGATCGTATCGCTGGTTGCTGGTCTCGCCGAGGCGTTCGTCGAAGAAGAAGCCCATGGCGGGGTTGATGGTGCCGTAGGCGGGATAGGCACGGCCGAACTGGGCCCGTTCGATGAAGCGATCCCGGTCCAGCGCCTTGGCCAACGCGAGACGGACCATGAAACCCTTCTCCTGCATCAGCTCGCTCAGGGGCTTGTCGAAATCGCTCACCTTGAAGGGGTCGCGCCATGGATTGATCCAGACCGCCTCGAACCCCGGTGCGGGGACGCCCTCCACGACAATGTCGGGGTTGTCGTTGAAGCGGTCGATCAGCTCCGGCGGCACCTCGTTGCCGCCGATGAACTGGATGTCCCCCGCTTCCATGGCCGCGGCGAGGGGCTCGGCTTCGTTGATCGGGGTGATGATCACCTTGTCCAGCTTCGGGCGCTCGGGGTCGTAGTAGTCGTCGAAGCGTTCGAGCACCATGTCCTGCCCGAGGCGGTGGGCGGTGACCCGGAAGGGTCCGGTGCCCACCGCCTTCAGGCCGTACTCGGCCTCGCCCATCTGCTCCAGGGCGCCTCGGCTGACGATCGCCATGGCGCGCCCTGCGCTGCGCTCCAGGGTCTTGCCCAGGAAAGACGCCTGCGGCTCCCCGAGCAGGAACTTGACCGTGTAGTCGTTGACCGCCACCACGTCGTTGACGTTGGCGACCACGCGAGAGTGGAGGGAGTTCTCGGGGTCGCGGGAACGTCGATAGGTGAAGACCACGTCCTCCGCGGTGAAGCGGTCGCCGTTGTGGAAGGTCACTCCCTCGCGCAGCTTGAAGGTCCACTCCTTGCCGTCATCCGAGACCGTCCAGCTCTCCGCCAGATCGCCCTGGGGCACCAGCCGGTTGTCGATGTGCATCAGCCCGCTGATGACGTTGGAGGAGATCTGGAACTGCAGGGCCTGGTTGATCTTGGCGGGATCGATGGTCTGGATCTCGGGCACCCCGGACCAGCCGCAACGCAGCGTGCCGCCGCTCGCGGCCCTCGCGTTGCGCATGCCTCCCCCGGGGAGGAGATGCCACAGGCTCAGGGTGCCGGATGCCGCCATCAGACGCAGCGCGCTGCGCCGGGTCATCTTCGGGCCGCTGAGATCCTCCTTGCTCAGGCTGAAGAGCGGGTCCCGGGGGTCGAAGTCATGGGCGTCTTCCCACTCGTCCTTGATGCGTTTCGGGATCGTGACCCGTTGAACGAAGGTCTCGGACATGGTCTTGGCTCCTGTTGGTTGTCCGTGAGGAATGCGCGGAACGTCAGCCCGCATCTCTCACCGGTCTCCTGCTGCGGACGCCGATCCGCTCACGGTGAACGAGCGTACTCCTTCGAGCCACTTCGACATGGTCACCACTATGCCTTCAGTGTCTCTCCGTCCGTGCGCCCGCTTTCCGAGGCATCTCGACGCCCTCGCTACGAAGCTCAGGTAGAGAGATGCGGGCTAACCCGTGATAGTTGTTCTGACACCCGGGAGTATGGTGCCTCACGCGGTGGTCCGCCACTCGGGCGCCATGGCCGTGACCCTTCAGGGGCGACCGGCCAGGACTTCCGGACAGGCCACCCAGTGATCCCCCTTCGCCCGCTGGAGGGGGGGCTCGGTCCGGCGGCAGGCGTCCACCGCCAGCTCGCAGCGGGGGTGGAACACGCATCCCGGGGGCGGGTCGAGGGGGCTCGGCACCTCGCCCGCCAGGACCCGGTGCTCGCGTCCTGCCTCGATCCCCGGATCGGGGATCGGAATGGCGGAGAGCAGGGCGCGGGAGTAGGGGTGCATGGGGTCGTCGAAGAGCGCGTCGCAGTCCGCCAGCTCCACCAGCTTGCCCAGATACATCACCGCCACCCGGTGACAGAGGTGGCGGACCACGCTGAGGTCGTGGCCGATGAACAGATAGGTGAGGCCGAGCTCCGCCTGAAGGTCCTCGAGCAGGTTGATGATCTGAGCCTGGATCGAGACGTCGAGCGCCGAGACCGCCTCGTCGCACACGATGAAGTGCGGGTTGAGGGCCAGAGCGCGGGCGATGCCCACCCGCTGGCGCTGGCCGCCGCTCATCTCGTGCGGATAGCGCTCGGCGATGGCGCGGGGCAGGCCGCATACGTCCAGCAGCTCCCGGACCTGCCGCTCGACGGCCGGCCCGTCGAGGTCCCGGCGGTGGATCCGGATCGGCTCGCGCACCGTCTGGGCGACCGTCATGCGAGGGTTCAGCGAAGAGTAGGGGTCCTGGAAGATCGCACGGACTCGCCGGCGGAAGCGCCGGGTCGCACCGGCATCGAAGGAGGCCAGATCCTGCCCCTCGAAAAGGATCCTCCCCTCCGTCGGCTCCAGCAGCTTGAGAATGCACCGGGCGACGGTGGTCTTGCCGCAGCCGGACTCGCCGACCAGGCCCAGCGCCTCCCCTCTGCGAATGGTGAAGCTCACGTCATCGACGGCTTTCACCTGAGCGACCCTGCGCTCGAAGATCAGTCCTTTGGTGACGGGAAAGTGCTTGCGCAGGCGTCGAACGTCCAGGATCGGGTCGGAGCGGTCGAGGGACATGCCGGCATGCTCTCTTCGTCGTTGCCCTTGTCCAGGCTGTCGGCCGGCCTCGCCGTCAAATGTACCGGGGCCGGCCGCCCCGGCTCCTGCGCGGCCTTTGACGAGGAGCGGCATCGCGGGCGTTCACGGCTCGGGGACGAGCGTGGTGACCTCGATCTCCATCACAGTGTACTGCCACGGAAGCACCGGCGACATGAACGCGCGAGCCCGCCCCGCTATCGTGGAAGACGATGATACAGACTCCACGCGGTAGCTCGAGTGGTAACCAGGAAACGCAATGACCATAACCGTCATTCTCGAAGTCGCATCGGCCGTCTTTGCAGTCATCGCTGCCTTTTTCTGGATACTGTCTTGCTTGGTCCGTGTGAAACCGGACCAGAACAGCCTCGCACGAACTGTCATGGACGAACACGGGAACGATTGGGAGGCGACGATTGACAGGCAGCGCTTATGGAATTCGTGGGCTGCCGGGTTCACCGGACTCGCCGTTGGCCTTCATGCCGCTGGCATAATCTTTCGGCACTGTCCTGCATAATCCCCAAACTTTTCCCCGGGATGGCGCCGGCATCCGCTCAGGGTGCTTTCGGCACACACCACTCCCTGAATGGATTCGATATCGTCGGGAGAACCAATCGGCCTTGACCGGGGCACAGGACCGTTTCATGCTGGCCGGAGTCGCGCCGCTGACGCGCCCTCCCCGCGCGATTTGCGCATCCGGATCGAAGAATGAAGTGTCCTTGGCCGGCGCGCGCGTCCGGTCGACCTCCGCTTCCCGCCGCCGATACACTCCCGGGCTTTCGACGACAGGAGCAGGAGTTCATGGACACTGTGATGAAGCTCGAGCGCCGGGGCCACGTCCTCGAGATGACCCTCGACCGGCCGAAAGCGAATGCGATAGACGCCGCGACGAGCCGGCAGATGGCGGCCGCGGTGGCGGAGTTTCGCAACGACCCCGAGCTCCGGGTGGCGATCCTCACCGGCGCCGGCCGCTTCTTCTCCGCGGGATGGGATCTCAAGGCCGCGGCCGCGGGCGAGTCCGACGATGCCGACTACGGGGAGGGCGGCTTCGGAGGCATCACGGAGAGCTGGGCGTTGAACAAGCCGATGATCGCCGCGGTCAACGGCTACGCCGCGGGTGGGGGCTTCGAGCTGGCGCTCGCCTGCGACATCATTCTCGCTTCCACCCGCGCGACCTTCATGCTCCCGGAGGTCAAGGTCGGGGTGGTCGCGACCGGCGGCGGCATCATCCGGCTGCCGCACCGCATCCCCTACGGGCTCGCGATGGAGCTGCTCTACACGGGCCGTCCGATGGAGGCGGACGAGGCCCTGCGCGTCGGGCTCGTCAACCGCGTGGTCGAGCCGGACGAGCTGATGGACGCGGCGCGTGCGCTCGCCGACCGGATCGTCCCCTCGTCTCCGCTCTCGGTCCAGGCGACCAAGTCCATCCTGCGCGAGGTCGAGGGCCTGAGCGCGAGGGATGCCTGCGCGGCGCAGGAGAGCAACGCGGAGCACGTCCTCCTGCGGGGATCCGAAGACTTCGAGGAGGGGCCGCGCGCCTTCGCGGAGAAGCGCGCGCCGCGGTGGAAGGGGCGCTGAGGCGCGCGGCCCGCACCCGAGGCCTGAAGCCCGGCTCCGGGGCGAATGTCCCTCGCGCTCAGTCCGGCGTGGTGGCGGCGTGACACAGGCCGAAGAAGGGAGGGTAGACGAGGTCGGGATGTCCGGAGGAGTACCGGGGGCCCACTTGGTCCGGTTCGAGGTTCTCGATCTCCGAGTACCCGGTCTCGACGAGCAAGCCGGACACCTCGGCGGGATTGAAGCTGGATATCCAGGGTTCGCCGCGCCGCGCCACGAACTCCGCGCCGCGTCTGCGCAGATCCCGGGAGGCAGCGGGGGTGGAGCCGGAGTCGGCGAGGTAGTCGAACATCACCGACGAGCCCCGGGCCATCCTCGTGGCGATGCTCCGGAGGGTCTCCCGGATGGCGTCCCGTCCGAGGTAGTAGGTGACGCCGAACCATGAGAAGAGCGCCGGGCGCGTGGCGTCGAAGCCGGCGCGCCGGAGGGCGCCGTGCAGGGGCTCGGCGTTGAGGTCGGCGGCGACGTAGCGGACGCCTTCCGGTTCCGGAATGCCCGCTTCCCGCATCCGGCGGCGCTTCGCCTCCTGCGTCCCCGCCTGGTCGAGCTCGAAGACCGTCAGGCGTTTCATGAGGTCCGGGCGGCGCATGGCGAAGGTTTCGTAGCCGGCGCCGACGATGACGTACTGCTCCACCCCCCGTGCCGCCGCGGCCTCCGCGTGGTCTTCGCCGTAGCGCGCGCGGGTGAAGACCACCGGCGCGATGGGGAGATGGCGTCCCAGAAAAACGTCGACGACCAGCCAGGACAGCGCCCGGCTCGAGACCACCCTTCGCCAGAAGGGTCCGCACATCGACTCCGCGAGGTCGTCCACGAACAGGGGCGGAGAGGCGCGGCGCCGGTGCAGCGCGCGGATGGCCGCGGCCAGCTCCGCGGTCCTGCTCGGTCGCATCGGCGCGGGGCCGGTGGGTGACATGGGATCTCCTGCCTCGTGAAGCGCCCGGGGCCGGGCTCGGATTCTGCGAGCTTCCACCGGCAAAGGCCAGCGCTCCCGGCCCCGCGGGCAGGGCTGACAGGTTCTCTTGACCGTATCCAATGACTCGAGGGGTCATGTCGACCGCCGAGCGTTTCGAGCGCGGTCGTCGTCAAGCGAAGAAGGAGCTTCTGCATCACAGAGCTACGCTGTCCGGCGGCGAACCGGGACGGCCGAGGACACGTTTGCCCCGCCCCGCGGGAGCGGGATCGCATGACGGTGTGACTCGCTTCGGGCATGGGAGGGGCGGGACGGAGGCCGGGGGAGGCCGCTCCGGGGACCCTTACCTGAACTCTCCAACCAGTCTCCGGACCTGGCCGACCATGTACAGGGGCAGAGACAGCAGGTGGTAATCGATCGGGGTCCCGTCCGGCAGCCTCTTCGAGTCGAGGAGCAGGCTCGGAGGGTCCGCGTTGAATCGCACCGCGAAGTCTCGCTGTTTCTCCTCGAGGAAGTGATGGAGTGAACGGAGGGAACCCGTGGACCCGGCCTTGACTTCGACGGGAACGATGCGCTGGCCCCGCGCCAGGAGGTAGTCGATCTCGGCCGCGGCATTCCTGGCTTCGCGAGCCCAGTAGTACAGCAGGGGCGTCTCGTAGGCTGGGCCCCCGTACAGCAGATGCTGGCCCACGAACTGCTCGGCGACCCCACCGTCGTTTACGAGGGTCGGATCTCTCCTTCCCAGATCGAGAACGTCGAGTTGCAAGGCGGCGCACATCAACCCGACATCCATGTACAGGCACTTGAAGTGGCGTTCGTTGGCCTCGGTGGCGAGCGGCACGCCATTGCCGGCAGTGCGGCAGACCTTGAAAGCCACCCGCGCCATGCAGAGGTGCCGCAACGCATCGGCGAGCTCGGCGGCTCGATGGTCGCGGCTGACCTGCGCGTACTTGAACTTGCGCCCGACCATGCCGGGCAGCCGATCGAACACCATCTGGATCCGGCCCGTCAGACGGCCGTGACTGTACTTGCTGAAATCGTCTCGATAGGTCGCGACCACACTGTGATGAACGCGGGCCACCCGCGCGAACGCGTCTCCGCTGCCGTCTTCGTGGGCCCGCACGAACTCCGAGACCGCTTCCGGCAGGCCGCCGACCACCCAGAACTGCCGGAGAAGCTCGAGGTACTTTCGGTGCACCGCACCGGGGAAGGCATCCTTGCCGGGCATCGCGACGGAGAAGTCGCGCAGATGGGCCGCGAGGTGCCCATGCCCCGTTGCCGCCAGGAAGTCGTCGAACACCAGTGGCCCCAGGTGCAGGTACTCGACTCGGCCCACCGGCATGGAGAACCGGGCATCGGCGAGCGCGAACTCCATCAGGGAGCCGGCGGCTACGACGTGCAGCTCCGGCCTCTCCTCGTGGAAGTAGCGCAGCGCCGCGAGGGCCTCGGGGGCGGCCTGGATCTCGTCCAGGAAGAGCAGGTTCGTCCCGGCGGCAATGACCTGTCCGGTCAGCAAGGTCAGAGCGGAGAGAATCCGGGCGGGGTCCCGGAAGGCGAAGGCTTCCCGGAACTCGGGGTTGCGCTCGAAGTTGATCTCCACCAAGGGCATGCGGGCGGAGCGGGCGAACTCGCGCACGAGGGTCGACTTGCCTACCTGTCTGGCGCCCCGTATCACCAGCGGCTTGTGAGGCCGGCGAGCCGCCCACTCCTGGAGGAGGCCGGATTCCCACCGCGGCAGATAACGTTCCATCGAGTCCTGCCGCCTCTGTGCTTCACGCAGATCGGAAGGCAATGCGGACGAGTGACTTTTGACAGTGTGTTTTTGTCATATGAACTGACTTTTTACAAGGAAAGGCGAGCGGAAGCAGCAATTCTCATTATGGCGCCTGACTTCACCCTGAGCCGCAAGCCGTCTTCTCCTTGCGACTCGGTCCG
>CAYFYD010000098.1:0-11274 GCA_964347195.1 uncultured Ectothiorhodospiraceae bacterium | reverse complement strand
TCGCCTGATTCCAGTACTTCGAACCCCGCAACTCGACTTCTGAATGGTCCTGTGTCGAATCCGCGAGTCGAGACGAACGAGTGGCGCCGGAGTCCCCGGCGGGTTCACGTGCACTTCGGCGGCATCCGGGTCGCGGACTCGGTCCGCGCCATGCTGCTGCGACAACACGGCTTCCTGCCGGTCTACTACTTCCCGGCCGAGGACGTGCGCACCGACCTCCTCGTCCCTACCGACTACACCACGCAGTCTCCCTACAAGGGCACCGCGAGCTACTGGCACCTCGAGACTCCGGAGCGCACCGCGCAATTCGCGGTCTGGAGCTATCCGCGACCGAAATCGGGCTCCCCGGACACGAGCGGCTACTACGGCTTCGACTGGCACAGCATGGACGCATGGTACGAAGAGGACGAGCGGCTCCACGTGCACGCCCGTGACCCCCTGCTGCGCGTGGACGCGCTGCGCAGCGCGCGGCGGGTACGGGTGGAGGTCGCCGGCGCGACGGTCGCCGAATCGAGGCGTCCGGTGCTGCTCTTCGAGACCGGCCTGGTGACCCGCTACTACCTGCCCCCGGCGGATGTGCGGGACGACCTCCTGCGCCCGAGTTCGACCTACACCCTCTGCCCCTACAAGGGCCGCGCCCGCTACTACCACCTGGAGCTCGACGGCACGCGATACGCGGACGCCGCTTGGCAGTATGCCCGCCCCTTGCCGGCGGTCGCGGCGGTCGCCGGGCGCCTCGCCTTCTGGAACGAACGCGAAGACACGGCGGTCTTCGTCGACGGCGAGCCACTCGAACGCCTCGGAGTGCGCGAGAGCGGCGACGGCGGCGAGCGGCTGCCGCCCTCGCGCGAGTTCTGGCCGGAGCCGCCACCGGCTGCAATGCGAGGCCGCGCCCCGGCCGAGCGGCAGATGCCGGCCGCCCGTCCCAACCGCCGGGCGGAAGGTCCGCCGGACGGCGTGATGGACCTGAACGTCGAGCGCGCCGGGGGACGCCCGGACGAGTGGCTGAAGCAGGGCTGAGGCGGGGAGGCGGCACCCGCTCACCGGCTACCGGCGAAGAGACGTGCTCAGTCCGCGTCGGGTCTTCCTTCCCCAACCTTCGGGGTTCCAAATGCTGAAATCAGGCAATGGATTCCCGCGGACCCTGTCCCCGACCCCGATCGGGGAGCGGGAGTGACGGAAGGTGGCGGCGCCGTACTTGCCATCGGCCCGGCGTGGCCGGGTCGCCGCTGCGTCCGTCGCGACCCGAGTCGCGAGCGGATTGTTCTTGGTCGAGTGAACGGTGCCGGTATCGTCTGAGATCACCGAGCTTCCTTGTAAATCCTCCATTACGTGGATAAATTGCAAGGGTGATTCCTCGGATCGTCATGCCCGACATCGAAAGCGCCCTGAACCGTCAGGCCGCCGTTGCCCTGATCGGGCCGCGGCAGGTCGGCAAGACGACGCTGGCGCTGGAGATTGGCCGGTCGCGCGATGCACTCTATCTCGACCTCGAGGATCGCGACGACCGCAGCCGGCTCGCCGAGCCCGTGCTGTTTCTCGACAACGTGGAGGATCGGCTCGTCATCCTCGACGAGATCCACCGGATGCCGGAGCTCTTCCAGACGCTGCGCGGCGTCATCGACCGGGGCCGGCGCCGGGGGAAGGGCAGGGGCCGCTTCCTCATCCTGGGGTCGGCGTCGATCGACCTGCTGCGCCAATCGGGCGAAACGCTGGCCGGGCGCATCGCGTACATCGACATGGCGCCCTTCTCCGTACTCGAAGTGGAAGACGCCCGCGGGCCGCGCGAGCGGCTGTGGCTGCGCGGCGGCTTCCCGGACAGTTACCTGGCGCAGAGCGATCGGGACAGCCTGGCGCTGCGCAGGGATTTCATCCGTACCTACCTGGAGCGCGACGTGGCGGCGTTCGGTCCGCGCGTCCCGGCCACGACGCTGGAGCGGCTGTGGACGATGCTCGCGCACCGCCAGGGGACGATGCTGAATGCCTCGCTGCTTGCCAGGGCGCTGGAGGCGAGCGTGCAGTCGGTAACCCGCTACATCGACCTCCTGGCGGACTTGCTGCTGGTACGCCGGCTGCCGCCCTTGCGCGCCAACACCGGCAAGCGGCTCGTGAAATCGCCCAAGGTCTACGTCCGGGACAGCGGCCTGGTGCACGCCCTGCTGGGCATTGCGTCGCTTCCGCAGCTCGCGGGGCATCCGGTGGTCGGCGAAAGCTGGGAAGGCCACGTCATCGAGACGCTCCTCTCCGTCCTGCCGCCGCTGGCGACGCCGTACTTCTACCGCACGAGCGCCGGCGCCGAGATCGATCTCGTGATCGAGCACCGCGGCGGCGAGCGCTGGGCGATCGAAATCAAGCGTTCGTTGTCCGCCCGGGTCGGGCGCGGCTTCCACCTCGCCTGCGCGGACATCAGGCCGGCGCGGGCCTTCGTCGTGCACGCCGGCGACGACCGCTACCCGCTCTCGGAATCCCTGGAAGCGATCGGTGTCCGCGAGCTCGCCGCGTTGTTGCACGCCCAATCCTGACCCTCGGACAGCGCAAAGCTCTTCAGAAGTCGAGCTTCGGGGCTCGAAATACTGGAATCAGACGATGGATCCCCGCCCCCGATCGGGGTCGAGGGCAAGCTTGCGCGGGAATGACGGCCATGGGATGGATTCCCGCCCTCCGATCGGGGTCGGGAACGTGGCGCCCCTCATGCCGACCCTTGGCCACGCGGACTTCCAGATGCCGGAAGGGGAGTTCGAGGAGAACTATGGTGGCGAGCGTGGAGTGCTACGCCGGCAAGAGCGGCGCGCAGGACCGAGTGAAGCTCGAGGACGAGATCCGGGTCACCGCGGACGGGCCGGTGCAGATATGCCACTACCCCTATCGAGAAGAAGCTGCTCGACTGATGCGGTGCGGCGCCTCGCCCCACCCTCTCGTGCACGCGAGAGGGGAGTCCGGGCCGAGTCAGCGACCGGCCGGGGTGAGTGCGCACCAAGGGCGTCAACAGAGGGCCGCCGCCGAACGGCTCGATGGCTTTGCACGAACCCCGCCGGAGCTCGTTACATGGCGAGGTAGCCGCCGTCGACCGGAAGCGAGATCCCGGTGACGTAGCTCGACTCGGACTCGCAGGCGAGGAATACGGCCGCGCCGACCATTTCCTCCGGCCGGGCGAGGCGGCCCATCGGCACCCGGGGCAGGACCTTGCGGCGGATGGGCGCATACTCGCGCTTCATCTCCTCGGAGCCGGTGTCGGTCGGCCCCGGCGCGATGGCGTTCACGCGGATGCCGCGCTCCGCCAGCTCCATCGCCATGGCCTTGGTCAGCATCCGAACGCCGCCCTTGGACGCCACGTAGTGCGAGTAGTTCGCTTGGGCCACCTCGTCGCAGATCGAGGAGATGTTGACGATGGCGCCCCCGCCGTGCCCGGCCATGTGCCGGGCCGCGGCCTGCCCGCACAGGTAGTGGCCCTTGAGGCTCACGTCCACCACCCGGTCCCATTCCTCTTCGGGCAGGTCGAGAAAGCTCCGGGTGGTCGAGATCCCCGGCACCGAGACCAGGATGTGGATGCGTTCGCAGGCGTCGAGGGCGGCGGCGAAGAGCGCGTCGACCTGGGCCTTGGCTGCCACGTCCACCTCGACCGCAATGGCATCGCCGCCGGCCTCCCGGATGGTACTGGCCGTATCTCCGGCACTAGCGGCATCGATGTCGCCCGCGACCACCCGGGCGCCTTCGTGGGCGAAGCCGATCGCGATCGCCCGGCCGATGCCGCTGCCGGCGCCGGTCACGATGGCGTTCTTTCCTTGGAGCCGCATGATTTCCTCCCGCTTGGCGAGGCTCGCCCGAAGTGCCGGTGGAGTATAGTGGCTCACCTCGGCACTTCCCCGGACTCTTCCGCCCGGCCGGCAGGACCGTCGAGGGTCGAGCCCCATGACCTGCCGCGCCGTGGCGCGGCGGCGGGAGCACTCCTCACCACGAGCGCACGCCCATGCAATCCGAGCCCTATCCCCGCGATCTCGTCGGCTACGGCCCCGAACCGCCCCACGCCCGGTGGCCCGGAGAGGCCCGGATCTGCGTCTCGCTCGTCATCGCGGTCGAGGAAGGTTCGGAGTACTCCATCCTGCACGGCGATGCCCACTGCGAATCGATCCTCTCCGAAGTCGCGGGACTCGTGCCGCGGCCCGGCGCACGGGAGCCCAACATCGAGTCCATGTACGAGTACGGGAGCCGGGCCGGCTACTGGCGGATCCTGCGGGCGCTCGGGGAACGGGGGCTGACGGCGACGGTCTACGCGGTGGCGATGGCGCTCGAGCGCAATCCGGCCGCCGGGGAGGCAGCGGTGGAAGCGGGCTTCGAGGTGATGAGCCACGGCTACCGCTGGATCGACTACCACGGCATGGACGAGGCCACCGAACGCGAGCACATCGAACGGGCGGTCGAGATCATCGCCCGCGTCTGCGGCCGGCGTCCGGTCGGCTGGTGCACCGGCCGCCCGAGCATGAACACCCGCCGGCTGGTGGTGGAGGCGGGCGGCTTTCTCTACGACTCGGACTCGCTCTCCGACGACCTGCCCTACTGGGAGAGTGTGAACGGCGCCGGCCACCTCGTCATCCCCCACCAGTTCGACAACAACGACAGCAAGCTCGTGCACCCCAACGGCTTCGCGTACGGCGGCCACTACGAGGAGTACCTGAAGGACACTTTCGATGTCCTGTACCGGGAGGGACTCGAGCGTCCCCGGATGATGACGGTGAGCCTGCACTCACGCATCGTGGGCCGGCCGGGACGCATCCGCGCCCTGGAACGTTTCCTCGACTACGTGCTCGGGCACGACCGGGTCTGGATCCCGACCCGCGAGCAGATCGCGCGCCACTGGACGGCGACCCATCCCTACCGCTCGCCGGCGCCCGGGGAGCGGCCCCGGAGCGCCCCCGCACGAGGACCTTGATAGAATCGAGCTTCCCGCTTCACCGTGGATGCAACTCATGGTTTCAGTCACTGTGGAGCTCATTTCGCGGTAGCGGCGAGACGTTCATCATGGAAAAACAGTTTTCGCCAGCCTCCTGAGCGGTTGCGGGATGGAAGCTCGCCCCTGCCAGCCGCCGCACGCACGATGACGCTGCTAGTCACCGGCGGCACCGGCTTCGTGCTCAGCCACGTGGTGCGCCAGTGGCTCGAGCGACACGGGGGGGACGAGGCGATCGTGGTCGACCGCGCCGGCTTCGATGCTTCCGCGGAGGTGTTCTTCGAACCGGTCCGCGCGCGCATGCGGGTGATCCGGGCCGACGTGGCAGACACCCCGTCCTGGACCGCCCGGGTGGATCCGGCCGAAGTCACGGAGCTCGTCTGCGGCGCGGCGCTGAGCCCCATCACCAACGACCCGGCGCTGAGTCCCGACCGGGACACGCCCGCCGAGACGGTGCGGGTCAACATCATGGGAACCGCCCGCACCCTGGACTGGGCGCGGACCCTGCCCCATCTCCGGCGCCTCGTCTACATGAGCTCGGGCGTGTACGGCTACGGCGGCCAAGGCACGCCGGACGATCCTCCCGAAGCCCCGATCGGCGAGGAGGCGCCGCTCGAGCCGGATGCGGCCCTCTACGACATCAGCAAGGCGACCGGTGAGCTGCTGACGAGGCGCTTCGCGGACGTGTTCGGGCTCTCCTGCGTCTCGGTGCGACCCTCCGCGGTGTACGGCCCGATGGACCGGCACACCGATGCCCGCACGGTGCACCCCCTGCCCTGGCACATGGCGCATCGGGCGGTGGCGGGCGAGCCCCTGTCGGTGAACTGCCTGGACGCCTCCTACGACTGGGTCTACGCCCCGGACGTGGCCCGGGCCATCCTCTGCCTGCTGGAGGCGGAGACCCCGAGGCACCCGGTCTACAACATCGGCTACGGGCGCCGGGCGAGCGCCGCCGATCTGCTCGAAGGCGTGCGGGCCGCGGTGCCGGACTTCCGGTTGACCGAAACCGGCACCGCGCGCGCCGACTACGTGCAGCCCCTCTACATGCGGGGCGGCGTGTGGCGCATCAGGAGCTCGAAACGCCTCGAGGACGAGTTCGGGTGGCGCCCCACCCCCCACCGGCAGGCCATGGCGGAGTACGTGCGCTGGCTCCGGGACTCAGGCGCCCCGGCCTGAAGCGCGACACCCGGACCGCACCTCGGGCCGCCCGGCGAAGACCGGCGCCTCGCCCGGCATCGCGGGCCGCAGGCTCAGGCGGACCCCGCGGCGCCGTCCCCCGCCGCCCGCACCGCGGCTCTCGCCTGCCGCATGAACTTCTCGTTGTGGAGCGCACCGGCGGTGATCGGCGGGTACTTCGCCGGGTTGGCGGTGCCGGCGGTCCCGGGGAGGGCGCTCACCTCCACCTCGGGATTGATCTCCTGGAAGTAGCCAAGGGAGAGCCGGCGGCTGCGTTTCGCGTCCGCCCCCGCCGGATTGACGACCCGGTGCAGGGTGGAGACCCAGCAGTCGTTGGTCCAGCGGGCGAGCAGGTCGCCGATGTTGACGACGAAGGCGCGGGGGACGAGCGGCGCCTCGACCCACACGCCCGCCCTGGTCATCACCTCCAGACGGCCGGGCGCCCGGTCGGGGCGCAGTATCGTCAGGGCATCGAAGTCGGTGTGGGCGCCGGAGCGCAACTGATCGGGCGCGGGCGCTTCGTGCTGGTCGGGATAGTGGAGCGCCGACAGCACGCTGAAATGCCGGTCCATGCGGCGGTCGAACCAGTCCTCGTCGAGTCCGAGCGCCAGCGCGCAGGCGTGCATGAGGTCACAGGCAAGCACCTCGAAGGCGCGGTAGGCGCGCTCCCACGCCGCCCGCAGGCCGGCGGGGCGCCGCGGCCACCGGTTGGGCGCGCGCAGGGGCGCCATCTCCTCGGACGACACGGGATGCGCGATGAGCGGACCGATGGTGAAGCTCTCCTTGAGGTCGGGAAGCACGGCACGGTCCTCTTCGGCCGCGGCCAGCGCGCCCGCGCCCTGCGGGATGTAGCCCCGCACGATCTCGAGCGCCGGCTGACGGACTAGGAGCTTCTCCTCGAGCGGCAGGTCGAAGAAGGCGAGCGCCTGCTCGTAGCAGGCCTGCACGAGGGCTTCGTCCACACCATGCCCGGTGACGCCGAAGAAACCGATCTCCCGGCACGCGGCGTCGATCTGCCGTGCGACGATTGCACGGGCCGCCGCGTCGCCGGTGCGAAACGGCGCCAGATCGATGACGGGGAAGGGAGGGTCGCTCATGCCAGTACGCTGCACACTGGGCGAGTATAGACAACGTGAGCGCGTGCGGAACCCGGCGACGGGGCTTCGTCCAGGATCGTTTCACGCTGGCCGAGCATCTGATCGAGATGGACCGGAGCACTCTCGTCAGTGTCGTCACGGCACTCTGTGAACTCCGTGAACGCCGCCAGTAGGCTGGATCTCGTCCGGAGCTCGCCATCCGGGCTATTGCATCCGCTCGGGAAGCGTAGCGTGAAACAACCGTGGGGCTTCGTCCCACCGCCGCTACCCCCCACCGCACCCTTCCCCCGTCGAGGGCGCCGCGACCTGATGCGGATCTCCGCTTGGGTGCAGCTTCCCCCAAGCCATTGTTTTCCGGATTCCCGCCCCCGCTTTCGCTGGGGGCAGGCTTTGCGCGGGAATGACGAACCCCACATCGTGCATTCCCCTGATACGCAGGAACCCATCACCGAAACCACTTGGGCGACAGCAGGGTGGCTCGCCACCGGAGCCGGCTCGTCGAAGGCCATCGCACGTGCTCGGAGCTCGCCGGAACCGTGCAGTATCATCCAGGCACTCGCCGGGCCGGCGAAACGATGGAGCAGCCCATGCGCTTCGACAAGGTCCTCGTCACCGGCGGGAGCGGGCGCCTCGGACGCTTCGTCGTCGATGCCCTCATTCCCGGATGCCGGGTCTCCGTGCTCGACATCGCGCCGCCCCGGCAGGAGGTCCCCTTCCACGAGGTCGACATCCTCGATGCGGACGCGGTCGCCGCGGCGATGGCAGGGCACGAGGCGGTCATCCACCTCGCCGGCTTCGACGACGGCAAGGCGGAACGCGAAGCGCAGTACATCGCCACCAACGTCACCGGGAGCTGGAACGTGCTGGAGGCGGCGGCCCACGCCGGCGTGCGCCACGTGGTCGTGGCCTCCAGCGTCGCCGCCTATGGTCTGCGCCCCGGTCGCAAGCCCGATCCCGAGTACCTCCCGATCGACGAGGCCCACCCGCTGCGCTCCGACGATGCCTACGGATTGTCGAAGCACCTCATCGAGATCACCTGCGAGAACCTGTCCGCGCGGGGTCCGCTCAGCATCGTGTGCCTGCGTCCCACTCTGATCGTGACCCCGGAGGCCGAGCCCGCGATCCTCGCCCAGCTCGCGCTGCCCGACCCCGACGCCGATCCGCCGCCGGTGGCGCTCGCGGGGGGAGGAGTCAGACCCTGCGGCGCCCTCTCCGCCACCCGCGCCTACGTGCGGTCCCGCGACGCGGCGGAGTGCTTCCGCCGGGCGCTCGACTATGACGCTCGGCGTTTCGACGTCTTCAACGTCAGCGCAGCGGACACCATCGGACGCGTGCACACCCTGCCCCGCCTCGAAGCGATCCTCGGGCGGCGTCCCGAGCTGCGGAAACCCGAAGTGTACGAACACGACCCCTGCACGAGCGTGCTCGACATCACCCGCGCCCGCGAGCGGCTCGGCTGGGAGCCCGCGGGCGACTGGGATTCGGTGGTGGCGGAGCATGCCGCGCCGACGGAGTCCCGCGCCGAATGAAGCTGCGCGGCCCACCTCCGATCCGGCGACGACACGGAAGGCCGTTCCGGATGGGAGACCACCCTGCTATCGGAAAGAGAGCGCCGGCGGTGGGTTCCTGCCCCCGATCGGGGTCGAGGGCAAGCTTGCGCGGGAATGATGTGACGTGGCGTGCGGCACCGTCTCCGTCATTCCCGCGCAAAGCCTGTCCCCAGCGAAAGCGGGAGCGGGAATCCACGGATGACGAGAAATTGTGGGAAGCTCCACCCATGCTGGAGTCCACCAGAGAGAAGGGGCCGGGGGAGCTTCCCCGCGAGCCGGAGGGAACACGGTGACGGGAACGGCGCGGCTCGCCGGCAAGCGCGCGCTCGTCACCGGCGCGGGCAGCGGGATCGGGCGCGCCATCGCGCTCGCTTTTGCCCGGGAGGGAGCCCGGGTCCAGTCGAGCGACATCGACCCGGAGACGGCGGAGGAGACGGCTCGGATGGTCACCGCGTCGGGGGGCAGCGCGGTCGCCCGCCAGTGCGACGTATCGGACCCGGGATCGGCCCGGCGCGCCCTCGCCGCCATGGAGGCGGACTTCGGCGGAATCGACGTCCTTGTGAACAACGCCGCGTTCTTCGCGACGCGCATGCCGCTCGGCGAGCTGGACGAAGCGCTCTGGGCGCGCACGGTGGAAGTCAACCTGAGCGGCCCCTTCCTCATGAGCCGCTACGCGATTCCCCTCATGGCGCGCGGCGGCGGGGGAAGCATCGTCCACGTGGCCTCCGCCCACGGGCACGTCGCCAACTTCGGCCAAGCCGCCTACTGCGCCTCCAAGGGCGGGTTGATGATGCTCTCCAAGGGCATCGCGGTAGACCATGCGAAGGACCGGATCCGCAGCAACACCCTCTCCCCGGGCGGAATCGCCACCCAGGGCATGGCCGACCTCTACGGCGGCGACTGGGAGCGGGCGGAGAAGGAATGGGGCGAGCCCATGCACGTGCTCCGCCGCAACGGCCGGGTGGAGGAGATCGCGACGGGCGCGGTGTTCCTGGCGGGCGACGAATCGAGCTTCATGACCGGCGCCGACCTGCTGATCGACGGCGGCTACACCGTGCGCTAAGCCCTTCCCTATGATACAGGGACATTCGCCGGCTACCAGCTACGCTACTGATCCCTTCATCGTATTGAGTGCAGAGAACGATGGAGATCCTCCTCTACCATCACGGCCTGATGACCCATGCTCGTCCGAGCCTCTCGCCTACATACGACAACGCCGCAATCGCGTAGGTTTGGCGTCGCAAGCAATGCCAGTCCTGGCCGGCCCCCACAGGCAAGCAGCCGAGGAGACCCCTTCAATGACCGGCGGTCTCGACGTCGTTTACGTCAGCCGGGCCTCCAGCCCGATGGAGGCGCGACGGCGAGCATAGTCCCTGAAACCAAGTGGCAAGTTTCGTCAACAGCGCCGATGGATGTAACGACACTTGGCCCGTGTGTCGTGAGGGATACACGAGAATCGATCCGAAACGCTTGCTTTCGTGATGACGATAAGTACCATAACGACCATCTACAACGTGCCGAAACCAGAGAGCCGGTGTTGTGAATAGCCGAGATCCTTCTCCATGACCTTGCCTTTGCCCCTGAGTACTACCGGGGAACCCCGGTGGGCAGTCTCTGCAAGAACCTTTGCCACTCGAACCGTCATAGAGGAAGACGACTTTCCGTTCGAACACTTCTGCGCCATCGCCGAGCTCGAGAGCTGGCGGAAGGAAGTCAACCGGCCTCTCTATCACATCCACAAGTGGTGGGCGCAGCGCCTCGGTTCTGTCTTTCGAGCTATTATCATCGGTGCCCTAACTCCTGTCGGTACCGACTTAAAGCGCAACTACTATCGAGCATTGCGGTTCCCCGGCGTCGTGGTGTTCGATCCATTCATGGGCAGTGGGACCACACTTGGCGAAGCCCTCAAACTCGGCTGCAGAGCGGTAGGCCGAGACATCAATCCAGTGGCGTACTTTGCCGTCACGAACGCGCTCGCAATCCATTCCAGGGACGAGGTGCACCGAGAGTTCAAGGCCGTCGAGCACGACGTGGCGGCCAGGATCCGGTACTTCTACGATGCGCGCCTCCCAGACGGAGAGCGCGCACAAAGCCTCTACTACTTCTGGGTCAAAGTGCTCGATTGCCCGAGCTGCGGAGTCACAGTTGATCTCTTCAGATCGTATGTGTTCGCGCGCCACACGTACCCGAAGCGGCACCCCACTGCACGCGCTCTCTGCCCTTCCTGCGGGGCGCTGGAGAAGGTGCGCTACGATACAGCCGTCGTGAAGTGTACAACCTGTGGCCACACCTTCGACCCCAGGAACGGACCAGCCAACGGTACCAAGGCCACGTGTCCCGGCTGCCGACACGTCTTTCCTATCGCCAAAACAGCCCGCAAAGCAGGATGTCCTCCGAGACACCGGCTCTATGCGAAGCTCGTCCTTACTCCTACGGGGGAGAAGCGCTATCTGCCCGCGGACGACCATGACCACGAACGGTACCAGGAGGCAGTGGCTGCATTGGA